>NZ_JARESN010000021.1:0-109009 GCF_046054045.1 Paraburkholderia sp. RL17-368-BIF-A | reverse complement strand
CAAAGGGCGGAACAAAGGGCGGAACAAAGGGCGGCAAAATGCGGTGCGCCGTCACGGCCCGCCCATGCGCATCGCGCCCGCATAGCCAGTCAGTTCCAGATACGCCCGCCCGAGCTCCGTGCCATCGCGGCTCACCCGCGCCGCGCCTTCCCAGTACACCGCGCCGGTGGACTGCCGCGAGTCCAGTTCCTGATCGTCCATCAGCGGATCGAGCTGCCAGGTCAGCGCGCCGGTCCTCACCGTCATCGCGACCGGATACGGCGTGTTGGTGCGCGGTGAACGCCACGTGCGGCGCGGCGTGAACTCGACCTCCTTCGGGGCGAAAGTCGTGACATGTCCATCACGATCGCGCATTGCAGCGTGCGCCCAAATAGCGTGTCCGTCGCGGCCGCGCACCTTGAAGGCCATTAAAGCCGATCCGTCGAACAGATTAGCGCCCAACCAGTCCCATCCCACTGCATTCGCATCGAGCAGGGTGCTCGACCATTCGTGATCGAGCCACGCAATGCCCGTTACCGCAGTGGCAGCTTGCGATGAACCGCCTCCAGTGACAGGCCTTGTCACGCTGCCCGACACACGCAGTTGCGGCTCGCTGTAGTAGTAGCTCGCCTGTTCCGGTCGAGGGCCCTTGCGGGAGTAGCCGCGCTCGCCTTGAATCAACGGTGCCTGTGTCGGTGTTAGCGTGAGATGCAACGTGAATTCGCCGGCATCGACGGCGACATCGTAGCGGCCATCCGCGGCACGGACGATTTTCCATGCATCGAGCTTCACGTCGGTGTTGGCGGGCTTCGCATACGCAAGCCCGAACCCCTGGCGCGCAATCCGTTGATCGTGCACGAGATGACCCAGTGCCGGATCACTCAGCGCCGCATGCGCAATGATCAATTGAGAAGGCGCAAAAGTACTCGGGTCCGCGGCATCGTGGCCCGTTGCGGACCGGAAGAAAGTGATCTGGAAACCAAGCGGCTTGTTGTCCGTCGTGTTGAGCCAGCCCGTCGCGTACCACCACTCGGTGCGAAAATCGGCGTGAGCGCCAGTGTCCATCGGCAGCACGATGGGACGTTCTTTTGTGACGACGGCAAACTCCGGCGTTGCGCCGAAGGCCGGCGAAACAGTGAGTACGGTAGAAAGAAACAAGGTAGAAACTCGCGGGCGTACACGCCAAAACCGCGCAATGCGAAGCCTGATCTCAACCGCAAGGCGAAGAACCGCCGCGCGCCGCACGAGTCCGCACGTCGACGAGAAGCGCAGCCGCGTTCGCATCACCAGTCCTCCTTGACGGCGCGCAGCGCATCGACGGAAACCGCGCCGCGTCCCGCGAGCACGGCCGTCGAGCACGACGACGCCAGCATCACCAGTGCAACGGTGCCGAGAATAATCCACGGAACATGCAGCGACATGCTCCAATGAAACGATTGCGGATTGACGACGAATACAAGAATCAGGCTGATCGCAAACCCGAGAACGAAGCCCATTGCAATGCCGCATGCCGTGAGCAGACCGCCCTCGAGTGCGAGTACTGCGAGGATCTGCGAGCGCGTTACACCGACATGCCGCAGCATGCCGAACTCACGAGCGCGCGCGAGCGTCTGTGCGGAGAACGTTGCGGCCACACCGAACAAGCCGATAACAATCGCGACCGCCTCGAGAAGATAGGTGACCGCAAAGCTCCGGTCGAAAATCACGAGCGTGCGCGCACGAATGTCGCCGGGCTGCGCGATCTGCAACATCGCGCCGAAAGGTAGTGCGCGCAATCCGGCTATTACGCTTTCGACGCTCGCGCCTCGTTCGACGCTTACCGCGACATCGGTCGCACTCATGTCGGTGGTGAGGCGCCGATAATCGGCGAGCCGTATCTGTATCGCACCGCTTTGCCGCACATAGTCGCGCCACACGCCGGCCACGACGAACGCGTGTCCGCGCTCGCCAATCGGCAAGTGAACACGCTGTCCGAGCTTATAGCCGTATAGATCGATCATTGCTTCGGATACCCAAACAGGTGTTTCGTCGCCGTGCAGATCACGAATACCGAGTACAGGTCCCGTCATTTGCAGATTCGCGCCAGGATCGGCCACATCGATTTCGCGGGCAAGTATCGCGATGTCGGGGCGCGCGGGGTCGAGTGTGATATGCGACGCGCGCGTGAAGGCTGCTCTCGCAATGCCTGGGACGCTTGCAAGCCGGCGCTGCTCATCGGCGCTGAGACCGCCGGTGTCGCCGTTCTGTGCGACCCGTACATAGAGATCGGCCGATAGCAGATGCACGAGCCAGTCTTCGACGGACACGCGAAAGCTCGCGACCATGATCGCCATCGCCACGATCAGCGCGAAGCTCGACAACACGCCGCCCATTGCAATCGACGCATGACCCGGCGCATTTGCAAGGCGTGCGAGCGCAAGCGTACTCGCGACGCCGCTGCGCGGCCGCGCAGCCAAACCGCGACTCGTTGCACCGAACACAAGGGCGGTCACGCGCGGCATCAATGCAATGCCGCCGATAAGTAACAACGCGACGGCCACATAACCGCCAATGGGCGCGTCGAACCAAGGCGGCGCTTGCGTCAGCAGCGCCGCGATCAGCAGGCATAGCAATGCAGGCCACGGCGTGGCGAGCCGCGCGAGCGCGCCTTCTTCGGCGCCTGCCTTCAGTGCCGACGCGGGCCGTGCGCGTGCCGCTTCGAGTGCCGGCGCGAGACTGCCGAGAACAGCCACCGCGATGCCGAGCGTCAAAAAGAGTGCGCTTGCAAGCGGTTCGAAGCCGACCTGCGGTTGCACGCCGGGAAAATAGCCGCCACCGAGATCGCTGCCAAAAAAGCGCAACGCGCCCGCAGCAAGCGCATAACCCAGCGCAAGGCCGCATAGCGAACCGAGCAAGCCGAGCAGCGCGCCCTCGAAGAGAATCTGACGCAATAGCTGGCCGCGTGTCAGTCCGAGTACGCGCAACATCGCAAACTGCGCACGACGACGCACGACACTCAATGCCTGCGTCGAAAAGACGAGAAACGCGCCGGTAAAAAGCGCGACGAGCGCGAGCACGTTCATGTTGATTCGATAGGCACGCGAGAGCCTGTCAGTGCGACTTTCGACGTCGCGCGTTTCCGCAATGATCCATTGACTACCTAGCTCTTTCTGCAGATCGCGCTTGAAGCGCTCGCGGTCGACGCCACGTTTGAGCTGCACGTCGATGCGCGACAGTTTGCCGACCTTGCCGAATTTCCACTGAACGGCCGCGATATCCATGATGGCGAGCCGTTGCCCTGGCCGTGTTCTGGCGATGCCGCCGGCCACGCGCAAATGCACGAGCGCGGTGCCGTTTTGCAGCACGACCTGATCGCCCGTCTTCACATGCAGCCATTGCTGCGCGGCGGTGGAGAGGAACACGGCGTCGGAGGCGAGCGTGTCGAGCGGCTGCGCGGCTGACGGAACGCCGATCAGATCCGGCGCAATACGGCTCGCCCTGAATACATCGATGCCGAGCACCGGCAGCGCGGCATTGAGTTCATGCACGCTGACGTCGAGCGCCAGTACGGGGCTCGCGAGCGCGACGCCCGCTCTTGTGGCCACGCGCGGATAAATTGACTCGTCGAATAAAGGTTGTGCGCCGCGTACTTGCAAATCTGCCTGGCCCGAAAGACTGCGCGCCGCAGCGGAGAACTCGTTGAAGGCTGCACTGTTGATGAGTTGCACTGCATAGCCAAGCGCCACGCCGAGCGCGATCGTTGCAATTGCAACGAGTGCCCGTCCGCGATGACTGCGCCATTCGGCGCCGAGCAGCCAGCGCGCGAGAGTGCGATGCCCGCGCGTGCGCGCGGGGCGGTACGAATCAGCGGGCGTCATCGACTGAACGCGCTGCAGGTTGCGAGCCGTATTCCGCGGGTGAAAGCGCCTGTGCTTGCGATGCGGGATGCAAGGCGCCGTCGCTGAGAATCAGGATGCGATCGGCAATCGCGGCCGCGGCCTGCGAGTGTGTGACCATCATCGTTGCCGCGCCGGTCGCCTTGCTTTGCGCTCGAAATAACGCGAGCACGCCATGCGCTGTGTCGGGGTCGAGGTTGCCCGTCGGCTCGTCGGCGAGGATCAAAGTAGGGCGATGCACGAGGGCGCGCGCGATGGCAACGCGTTGCAGTTCGCCGCCCGACAGTTGCCGCGGAAAATCGTCGCCACGGCCTTCGAGCCCGACTGCCGCGAGCATGTCGAGCGCGGCGGAAACGGGCAGTTCATTTAACAGCAGCGGCAATGCGACGTTCTGCGCAAGCGTCAGATGTGGCAGCACGTGAAAGGCCTGAAAGACAAAGCCGAGTTTCTGACGACGCAAACGCGTCGCGGCATTGTCATCCAGACGCGAAACGGCAGCACCGCCGATCATCACCTCGCCGCTGTCCGCCTGATCGAGGCCGGCGATCAGATTGAGCAGCGTCGATTTGCCGACGCCCGAGTCGCCCATGATCGCAACGAATTCGCCGGGCGCGAGCGTGAAATCCAGATTGGCGAGCACGACTCGACCGCTGCCGTACTTCTTGCTCAGCCCGCGGCACTCGAGCGCGGGTATCGCATCTTCGTCACGAAACTGCATGCATGGTCCGCAAAGTACTGTTGATCGCTGAGTATATTCGGCTTCTGTAAGGTGCGTCGGCGCATCGGGTTATCAGTGTCGCGCGGCACCCTGCGCGAAAGTTGGCTGACGCTCGCGCCTTCTTTCGGGCGCGCGACAGAACAAAAATTTTTCGCGCTTTATAAAAAAGCTCTGCGCTACAGGCCGAAAAAGAGCAATCGGGGAATGCCGTACGACGAGTACCGCGAGTGCCTTGCGTGCGGAGCCTTGAGCGACCCGAAAAAGTTCTCCCAAAGAGCCGGCAAAAGTCCGCTTCCTTCAGCAACTGCGCGACGTCGCCACCAGGTGTCGTGGGATTGTGCAAACGCACATTTTTATTCGTTGCGCAAGAGGCCACGGGCGCAACAATCCATTGTCTACGGCATCGGCGCATTGTTGCGATGCAAAATTATTCTTATCTTGGTAACCTTCCACCCTTGTCATTCGACTGCGGGTAAACGTGAACTCCGGTAGTACCGATTCACGCAAGTCCGATCAAGAGAAGCCTACATTTTCGCTTCAATACTTTCCAAATAGAAAGCATTGCGGCGGCGTTTTGTACTCCAAGTTTCGATAGAGCACATGCCATTGCCTCTTCTTAGTCTACTTATCTGGATCCCTATCGTCGCCGGCCTGGTGCTTCTGCGCGCGGGCTCCGACGCCGCACGCGGCCGCACGCGCTGGCTCGCATTGATGGGCGCCGTGGCGGGTTTCGTGCCGGTGATTCCGCTGGTGGCGAACTTCCGCAATGACGTCACGTCGATGCAATTTGTCGAGAACTTCCGATGGTCGCCGACATTCGACATCGCGTGGCACGTGGGCGTCGACGGTATTTCGCTGTGGCTCGTCGCCTTGACTGCGCTGACGACGATCATCATCGTGGTCGCTTCATGGGAGTCGATCACCGAGCGAACCGCGCAGTACTTCGGCGCCTTTCTGATGTTGTCCGGCTTTATGCAGGGCGTATTCACGTCGCTCGACGGCATGATGTTCTTTGTCTCGTTCGAAGCCACGTTGATTCCGCTCTATCTGTTGATCGGCACATGGGGACATTCCAATCGCTCGTATGCCGCGGTGAAGTTCTTTTTCGTGTCGTTCCTCGGCTCGCTGATGATGCTGATGTCGATGCTGTATCTGTACAGCCAGACGCACAGTTTCGATCTCGCGCTGTGGCGCGAAACGCGGCTTGGCACGATGCCGCAAGTACTCATTTTCCTCGGCTTTCTCGCGGCATTCGGCGTGAAAGTGCCGATGTGGCCGTTGCATACCTGGTTGCCCGACGTGCACCTCGACGGCCCCACCGGCGCGGCGGTGATGATCGGCATGCTGAAACTCGGCGGCTATGGTCTGCTCCGCTTTGCATTGCCGATCGCGCCGCAGGCCAGCCATTTTTTCGCGCCGATGATGATCACGCTCTCGCTCGTCGCCGTGATCTACGCAAGCCTTCTCGCGCTCGTGCAGACCGACATGCGCCGACTGCTCGCGTATTCGACGGTGGCCCATATGGGACTCGTTACGCTGGGTCTTTTCGTGTTCAACCGCATCGGTCAGGCCGGCGCGATTGTGCAGATGCTGTCGTATGGCGTGGTGTCCGGCGCGATGTTGTTGTGCACAGGCATGCTTTACGATCGCACGAAAACTGCCGCCATTGACGAGTACGGCGGCGTTGCGAATACGATGCCGCGTTTCGCTGCTTTTGTGATGTTGTTTTCGATGGCGAATATCGGTCTGCCGGGTACTTCCGGTTTTGTCGGCGAATTCATGGTGCTGATGGGCGCGATTCGCTTTAACTTCTGGATCGGCGCAATGGCGGCGTCCACGCTGGTTCTGAGCGCGGCTTACACGTTGTGGATGTACAAGCGCGTGATTTTCGGCGCGATCGCAAATGCGCGAGTCGCGGGATTGAAAGATCTCGGTAAGCGCGAGTTCGTATTGCTCGGCGCAATGGCGTTGCTGGTGCTTGCAATCGGACTGGATCCGAAGCCTTTCACCGATGCAATCGATCCGTCTGTCGGTACGTTGCTGGCGCAATCGGAGCGCTCCACGCGTCCGGAGCCGACGCGTCGCGATGGCGTCGAACACCTGCAAGCAGCGGCGCCGGCGGCGGTTGTTGCGGTGACGCGCACGCCAGGGTGATAGGGTAGTGTAAGGCCGGAATAGTCGATTCCTGTTCGGCAAAATGCGCGCACAATAGACGCGGACGCAGACGCAATATGCGGCATAGGCCGCATATGTCGCATCTGCCGAACCGAGCACGAATCGCACTTTTCATGCAGTCAAACACAGGAGAGCCCATGAGTCAGCAGAAAGCCGTGGAGTATTCCGCAGCGTCACCCGAAGTCAAAGCCGTGTACAACGATATCAAGGAGACGCGTCAGGTCGACGACGTCAACAACTTCTGGAAGTACATCGCGCAGCATCCGCCGACTCTCGCGCGCACATGGGACACTCTGAAAGACGTGATGAAGCCCGGCGCGCTCGATCCGTTAATGAAAGAGTTGCTCTACGTGGCCGTGAGCGTGACGAACAACTGCGGTTATTGCGTTGCGAGTCACACGGCCGCCGCTCGCCGTGCGGGTATGACCGACGAGATGTTCGGCGAACTGCTCGCGGTAGTTGGCATGGCTAACGAAACCAACCGCCTCGCGGTGGGATACCGCGTGCCGATCGACGCAGCGTTCGAGTAGCCCGATTCACGCCCCGCCGCGCCACGCGGCAAGCAAGCCGGGCAAGTCGCTCATGTCCCGAAACACCTGCACGACGCCGGCCGCGCGCAACGCGGCTGCGCTGCTGTGCCCGAATTCATTCGGGCAGTAGCCGAACACCGTCGCACCTGCTGCCACGCCGGCAGTCGCGCCGGTCACCGTATCTTCGACGATCGCGCAGCGCGCCGGGTCCACGTTCAACGCCGCCGCCGCTGCCAGATAAACATCGGGAAATGGCTTGCTGCGGGGCGTTTCGTGACCGCTAAAGATGCGGCCCTCGAAGCACTCTAGAATGCCCGCCTTCGTCAATTGCAATTCGACTTTCACGCGGTCCGCGCCGGACGCGACCGCAATGCGTCCATTCAACGCTGCATGAATAGCGCGAACCGCTGCGACAGCGCCCGGAATAGCGGCCAGTTCTTTATCGAGCGCTGCGTTGCGGCGCGCGCGGAATTGCATCAGCCAGTCGGTGGTGATCGCCACGCCGGTCTGCGCTTCGATCAACGGCGCTTCATCCTTCACGGCCTTGCCTACGAAAATCCGCATCGTCTCTTCGATGCTCAATTGCCAGCCTAATTCGCCGAGCATTTCGGTGAGCACGCGGTTCGTAATCGGTTCTGAATCGACGAGCACGCCGTCGCAATCGAAGAGTACGGCGTCGAAGGGGAAATCGGCCATCGGTTGGAGTAGGGCAAGAGTCGGGGAACCGCAAAGAATACCTCAACGGCCCGCGAGGCGCTGCGCAGCCTCATTCACGAGCCGCCCTCGCGATACCCATCGCTCAGCGTCTTCATAAACGCGATGATGTCCTGCATGTCCTCCTCGCTCATCGCGGGCTGGTCGCCCGCTTTGCGATCGAAAGGCGCGTCGGAAACATCCACGTTCGCGTGATATTGCGCGGGCAAATCGTTGTACTTCTGTACGTGGCCCGAGGCATCGCGAGGATAGATTTTTTCCGGCGACGTGTTACGCAGATTGTAGAAGTCCATCACCTGCTTCAGGTCGTGATAGACGCCATTGTGGAAAAACACCTTGCGGTTCGCGACATTGCGCAGCGTCGGCGTGAGGAACATGCCGCAGTATTGCGTCTGTTTCGCGAGATCATCACGAAACGGCCCACATACCCCCATATCGAAGAACTTCGGGTCCCTGTTCGCGGGAATCGCCGGATTGCGCGGCACGCCAAGCGCTTCATATTGCGTGTCGGTGAACACGGGCGGCAGGCCGTCCCTCGTCGGCTGACTCAGGTGGCAGCCGGCGCAGTTGGCCTTGTCCTTATCGTTGAACAATTGCAGGCCGTGCAGTTCGGCATGCGTGAGCCGCGCTTTGCCTTCGAGCCAATAATCGTACTTGCTCGTGAATGCGTGAAACGACGGATCTTCGATCTGATAGCGGCCCACTGCGAACATCGCCTCGGAGATCAGCAGGCTCGGGTTCGCAGCAATCGCCGGCCCGAAGATCTGTTTGAACTGATCGATGTACTTTGTCTGTAGCAGCTTGTGCGCGACGTCTTCCGGCGTCTTGTTGGCCATTTCCACTGGATTCGTCAGCGGGCCAATTGCCTGGTCCTGCAAAGTATCGGCGCGGCCGTCCCAGAAGAGTCCGCCTTGCGGCACCATCGCCGGGGCGGCGGGCGCGGCGAGGGCGGTCTTCTGTGCGCGCTGCACGCCGGCGGCTTGCGAAGCGAGTTGCGTGAGATCGACGGGCGCGTCGGTGTCGCCCTGATCGGGGCCAATGCTGAACGGCGCCTGCCGATACAGATACGTGAGTGACGGCGGCGGACGATAACCCGCTTCATTCATATGCGCGCCACCGAGCTGAACCGGAAATGCGTTGTCCGGCGAATACGAATTCTTTGGCGAGTGGCACGACGCGCACGATTGCGTGCCCGAAGCCGACAGCGACGGGTCGAAAAAAATCTGCTTGCCGAGCAATGCCACTGCGCTCAACGGCGCGCGAGCCGGTCGCATTAGATGCACGGGTTGCGGATTCGCGCCGGTGATGTCTTCAACGATTGCGCCGACAGCAGCCGGCATGCGCTCGGGATAAACCAGTGCATACGCGCCAAGCGCAACGGCCGCAATCACGCTGCACGCAGCGCCCCATGCAGCGAGTTTCAGCAGCGAGCGGCGCGTGACAATGGGACCCGGTTCACCGCCGGCGGGAAGGGTCGGCGGCAGGGCGGCGTCTGAAGATCGGTTCATGGCGATGATGACGAATAGTGCTTCGTATACGATAAAAAAAGCGAATCGAGCCAGCATGCAGGGGCTGGCTCGACGCCTGATTACGCTTGTGCGATGAGTTGCGCGCGGCCGTCGAAAGACGGCAAGGTTCGCGCGCAACCCAGGCTCACGCTTACGCTCAGATTGCCGGCGCGGTCGCGAGCTTCGTGCCGAGGTTCTGATCGAGATACAACGGCGGATTGTTGCCCGAGCCCGCGAAGTCGAACATGTTCATGATGCTGCCCGCGGTCGCATCGAATGAACCGCCACCAATGCGCTGGCCACCCAGCCAGTTGTCTTCGATGAACTTCACGACCGATGCCTGCGTGATCGCCGTGTCGTCGACGAAATTGGCCTTCGCCCACGGCGACACCACGACAAACGGCGTGCGCGTGCCCGGACCGCAACGGCCGTTCACCGCGCCGCCGTTCACGCCTTGCGGCTGCACCGCGCCCGCTGCCGTGCATTGGCCCGCCGCGCTCAGGTTGTCGCTGCCCGCCACCGTCTTGCCGCCCGCCGATTGCGCGGTCGTCGAGTCGAACGACGAACTCGTCGGCGCCTTGTAGCGATGGTCGTACCAGCCGTCCGAATCGTCATAGGCGATGATCACGGCCGTGTTCTTCCAGTCAGGCTGCTGTTGCAGGAAGTTGACGACCTTCGTGACGAATGCCTGTTCGTCGATCGGGTCCGAGTTGCCCGGATGGCCGTCCTCGACAGCCGGCGCCTTCAGGAAGCTGACCGACGGGTAGTTGCCCGCCTTCACCGCGGCAAAGAAATCATCGGTGTCGTACTGATGATGAACCGGCGTTGCCGTGTTATCCAGCGGATCGGTCGCGCCGATCACCGCCGTCGACGAAGGACGCGTATGCGCGAGGTTCGCCGTGCTCGCGTAGTACTGGAACCACGCATGGTGCTGCACGTAGTCGGTCTTCGTCGCGTTGAGCACCTGCGAGAACGTCGAGCGCGCGCAGCCGGTTGTGCCGTTTGCGTTGACCGTCTGCAGATTGAAGCCGCCCATGAAGCCGCCCCACGTGATGTTCTTCGCGTTGAGCAGGTCGCCGATATTCTTGTTGTTCGACGACATCGTGCCCGTCACGGCGCTGTTCGCCGCGAGGGTGCAGACGTCGCCCGTGGGGTCGAGGTCGCCGACCATCGTGAAGCCGCCGGCCGAATCCGGAATCGCGTTGCCCGACGTGCCGCCCGCAACGATCACGCCGTTGTTCTGCCCGGACACGACTGCGAGCGCGCCCGGTGTCGACGGACCATACGTGTCGGTGTACGCGTTCTGGTTCATCGCGAAGTGCTGCGCGTAGTTCCATAGCGCCGTGACTGTGTTGCCGTCGAAATAGCCGAGCACCTGGCCCTTGGTCGCGAATGCGCCCGTGCTGCCGGCGATGGTCGAACCGGCCGCCGTGAAGAGCGGGAACGAGTCCATCGCGCCGTTGTTGTACGCGAGCTGTTCCGCGGCGTACGCGTGGTTCTGGCTCGACGTGTTCGCCTGCGAGCGGTCGAGGCGAAACGGCAGCAGATCCGCGGCGGGAAGGCCGAGACCGGCAATCGTCACGGCACCGACCGTGCGGCCCGCCGTATTCGGCGACGTGGAAAGCGCATTCGGATTCGTCGCGATCAGGTTGTTGTTCGCGAGGTTGTTGACCGCGGGCGTGCCCGCGGCTGCCGTGAATTGCGGCTCGCCCACGGGATTCGCCGCTTGCGGATAAGTGGCGAAGTAGTGATCGAACGACACGTTCTCGCCGAAGATCACGACGACGTGCTTGATCGGCGTCGCGGTCGCCACGGCGTCCTGCGCGGTCACCGTGGGCGCCGGCGACGAAGCCGGCGTCGACGACGCGGTCGAATTGACGCTGTGATCGCTGCACGCGGCGAGCGTCAGCAACGCGGCAAACGGGATGGGTAACAGGGTTCTGCGCAACATGTGACAGGCTCCAGATTCGACTTCGCCGTTCAGCGCTTCCATTGATGCACGTGTGGAGTCCGCTGAAGATCTTGTTTATTGGAAATGGTGCTGTGCCTGTCGACGTGCGCGCGGCAGCCCCGACAGGCTGCGCGCATTGAAGCATTCGATGATTAAGATTTAAGGGCGCGCATATTACGCTGGCTCTCGATCGCCATTCATTTGCATAACGCTTGCTGACGGTCGGCTGTCATGCCGGGCTGCGAGCCGCGCGGCAATTGGCGGGAGCGGGGCGCCGCGCGCGGGATTTGCCCGAAAAACACGAGTCGGCACGCCAGATGCTGCAACACGCGAACCCGGCCCACGCAGCGCGCCGTCTCCACGGTTAGCTGCCGCCATTCGTTACTTCTTTCGAGGACTTTGCCATGACAGTGAAGCTCAAACCCGTCTCCCAGCAGGTCATCGTCATTACCGGCGCGACGAGCGGCATCGGTCTTGCGACCGCGCGTCTTGCCGCCAGCAGGGGAGCGCGCCTGATGCTGATCGCGCGCGACGAGGAAGCGCTCCGCACGCTCGCCACCCAACTCGGCGATCAGGGGGCGCTGGTTGAATACGCGGTCGCCGACGTGAGCAACCAGGCGCAATTGCAGGCCGCCGCGGACAAGGCCATCGCGCGCTTCGGCGGATTCGACACCTGGGTGAACAACGCGGGTGGCTCGATTTTCGGACGCTGCGCCGATGTCCCCATCGACGAGCAGAAGGAGTTGTTCGAGACCAACTTCTGGGGCGTCGTGCAGGGATCGATGATTGCGCTTGCGCACCTGAAGCAGCGCGGCGGTGCGCTCATCAACCTGGGCAGCGAGCTATCCGATATTGCATTGCCGCTGCAAGCCGCTTACGTTGCGTCCAAACATGCAGTGAAGGGATACACCGACACGCTGCGCATGGAGTTGATCGAAGAGCGCGCGCCCGTTTCCGTCACGCTGATTAAACCATCGGGCATTCATACGCAGTTCGTCGAGCACGCGCGCAATCATCTCGACGTGCAGCCGAAGTTGCCGCCGCCCGTCTATGCACCGGACATCGTCGCCAAGGCGATCCTGCATGCGGCGTGCACGCCGGTTCGCGATCTGTATGTGGGCGGCGCATCGGCGGCGATGGTGACGTTCGCGCGTCGCGCGCCGAATCTCTATGACCGTGTGATGAGCCGCATCGGCATTGCTTCGCAACGTACGCAGGAACCGCCGCGTACGCCGGACGGCAATCATGGCGACGACGGCGCGTTGCGCGAGCGTTCGGGACAGAAGCGCAGGGTGCTGGAGTCGAGCCTGTACACGCAGGCGTCGATGCATCCGCGGCAAACCGTCATGCTCGCTGCCGGTGCGGCCGCGGTGTGGATGCTCGCGCGTTATGCGAGGTCGTCGCATGCGGGGCGCGTGTGAGCGGCGCGCCGTTGGACTTGTGATTCACATACCGGGACAAAGGGTAGCGCCGTATGCGCGTAAAGCAGTGCGAGGCGCAACCCTTCGTCGTCCGATGCAATCCGCCAGGACGCCGTTGATCATGTGAAGCCGGGCGTTCAACCTCCGCCGTTCGGCGTGGCTACGGTCAGCTTGTTGGACACCGATTTCACACCGGCGACATTCTTCGCCACGTCCTCGGCCTGCGGAATCTGCGCACCGTCAGGCACCGATCCGGTCAACGTGACCGCGCCGCCGCGAGCCCGAACGTATACGTTTGACACGTCGAAGCCTTGTGCCTTGGACAACGCCTTGCGCACGTCGAGGCCGAGCTTGCGGTCCGTCTTTTTCACCGCTTTTGTGCGCGCAGTCGACGATGCGGTCGTGTCGGCCATTGCCGCATCGCTCGCTTGCGCATACGCGCTCGACGCCGTGGCGACGCACAATGCAATGCCGAGCGCCTTTAAAAGATTGACTGTTTTCACGTTTTCTCCATCCTCGAAAAGTTAATGTCGCTTCGTTGCATGCAAAAAAACACACGCCTGTGAGCGGTTTTCTTCTCACTGGGAGCGTCCTGTTTTGTTCAAGCGTGCCGCGGCGGCGCTCCCGGCGCGCTTAAACAATAGCTCAGCACGCGCGCTCATGCAGAAAAAAACTGGCCGTGGCGCGAACTGCCGAGGTGCTGGCAACCACACGCGCGATGCGGTTTGGCATTAAGCTCTGACTGCGGCCGTGCATGGCATCATCGCGCGGTATCCGCGGCAGTGAACGATGCGTTCTGAACAAACTGAATGCAATTGCCAACTTGAGAGGAGTTAGCCATGAAGACCATTGCCATCAAACAGATGATGCTCGGCCTCGCCGTATCCGCGCTGGTAGCAGGCGGCATGCCGCTTGCCGCCGCGCAAACCACGACCGACACGAACGCGCAGACCGCCCAACCTGGCGCGACCGGCGCGAGCAGCACCGCCAAGCCGACCAAGGCGGAGCGCAAAGCGGCACGCAAACAGGCTCGCGCAAAGAAGAATGCCGAGTTGAAGAAACTCGAGGATGCGGGCTATCAGCCGTCGCGCAACGACCCCAACTATCCGGACGATCTGCAGAAGGCGCAGAAAAAAGCGGGCATCGGTACGGGCGCGAGCCAGTAGGTATTCATCCGCAATCATTGCGTGCGGCGCGATGCTCGTGCTGCACGCGTAAAGACGCATGATAAGGCGCTGACCTCGGCAGTCTTCGCAAGCGGCTGCTGCAATGGCTCGCCGCTCGGTGAGAGCTCTTAGCGGACGCGTTGTCTCCTGGCGTTTCGCGTGTCATCTGCGTTTCGCCAGACGATTCCCGACGCGAGTTGGCGTTGACCACCAACGTCTGTTGCGCCGCGACACCCCCGCATTTCGTATTTCCTCGCCGTTTTTTGCTCCAAAAAAGCCTTCATTTGGCTTGGAACGACATCTTCGGCGCACTTCGTCGATATGCGTCAAACCCTTGCCCAGAAAGGCTTCCACGCTGGCGCGACAGCAACCACGCGACATAGGTGTCGTATTTCCACATGTGGTTGTCGCAAATAGTCGGCTAGTCGCACTTTTTTCTGGCAACTATGTATGCACAGCGCGGACGGACGTCCGCCACAGCTTTGCATGGGACCAGAGTAAGGTGCTAAAGCACCAACTCTGCCCGACAGCTTTGCATGGGACCAGAGTAAGGTGCTAAAGCACCAACTCTGCCCGACAGCTTTGCATGGGACCAGAGTAAGTGCTTTGCACCAACTCCGGCCCACATAGGAGAGCATTCAATGAATTCCCCCAAGGTCGTGGTCGAAGGGCTGTGCAAGGTGTTCGGCACCAACCCGAAACAGGCGCTCGGCATGCTGGCAGGAGGCGCGACGAAAGAAGAAGTGTTCGCGCGCACCGGTCAGATCGTCGGCGTTCACAACGTATCGTTCGAGGTCAAGGAAGGCGAGATCTTCGTGCTCATGGGCCTGTCTGGCTCCGGCAAGTCGACGCTGATTCGCCTGATCAACCGGCTCGTCGAGCCGTCGGCAGGCAAGGTGCTGATCGACGGGCGCGATGTCGCCAGCGTGCCGCGCGGCGAACTGACCGCGCTGCGCCGCAAGGACATGAGCATGGTGTTCCAGTCATTCGCGCTGATGCCGCAACGCACGGTGCTCTCGAACGCGGCATTCGGGCTCGAGGTGGCGGGCATCGGCCGCAAGGAACGCGAAGCGCGCGCGATGGCGGTGCTCGAGCAGGTCGGCCTCGCGCCGTTCGCGCAGAAGCTGCCCGCGCAACTCTCGGGCGGCATGCAGCAGCGCGTGGGTCTCGCGCGGGCGCTGGCCGTGAACCCGTCGCTGATGATCATGGACGAAGCGTTCTCCGCGCTCGATCCGCTCAAGCGCAAGGAAATGCAGAATGTGCTGCTCGATCTGCAACGCGAGCAGCAACGCACGATTCTGTTCGTCTCGCACGATCTCGAGGAAGCGATGCGCATCGGCACACGCATCGCGATCATGGAAGGCGGCAAGGTCGTGCAGATCGGCACGCCGCAGGAGATCATCACCAATCCCGCCGACGACTATGTGCGCGCGTTCTTCGAAGGCATCGACACGAGCCGCTATCTGACGGCCAGCGATCTGATGCAGACCGACGCTGTGCCGCTGATGCATGCGCACTCGCCGCAGATCGACGTGTCGAGCGTGGCCGCCACGCTGAACGGCAGCGCCGATTACGCCTTCGTGCTCGACAGCGAGCGCAAGATTCGCGGCTTCGTGTGCCGCGACGAAACGGGCAACGCGTCCGCGAAGCTGAACTACGTCGAGTGCATCCGACGCACGACGCCGCTCGACGATGTGGTCCAGCGCGTCGTCGCGAGCCGCGCGCCCCTGCCGGTCGTCGAAGCAGACGGCTCCTACTGTGGTTCGGTCAACAAGACGAACGTGCTGCACGTTCTCACGCGCCATCGAGGTTCCCATGTCTGAAGTCATTCCACTTGGCGCCTGGGTCGATCACGGCGTTCACTATCTGCTCGACCACGACGCAAAGACTTTCGATTCCATCGGCAAGGTCATCGAGAGCTTTGCGGCGATCGTCGAACACGGTCTGCAAGCGGTGCCCATGTGGGCGCTGATGGCGTTTTTCGTCGGCATCGGTTTGTGGCGGGTGGGCTGGCGTTTCGCGCTCTTCACGTTGCTCGCGATGCTGCTGATCTACGGCACCGGCTTCTGGGATCAGATGGTGATCACGCTCGGCCTCACGCTGTCGTCCACCTTCATTAGCCTCGTGCTCGGCGTGCCGCTCGGCATCTGGACCGCGAAGAGCCGCACCGTCGAGATGATGGTGCGCCCCGTGCTCGATCTGATGCAGACCATGCCCGCGTTCGTCTATCTGATTCCGGCCGCGATGCTGTTCGGTCTTGGCCGCGTGCCCGGCATTCTGTCCACCGTGATCTTCGCGATGCCGCCTGCAGTGCGTCTCACGTCGCTCGGCATCAAGCACGTGAACCGCGAAATTGTGGAAGCGGGGCAGGCGTTCGGTTGCACGCCGTGGCAGTTGCTCTACAAGGTGCAGTTTCCGAACGCGCTGCCGTCGATCATGACGGGCGTGAACCAGACCATCATGATGGCGTTGTCGATGGTGATCATCGCGTCAATGGTCGGCGCAGGCGGTCTCGGCAACGACGTGCTCGCCAGTATTCAACGGCTCGACATCGGGCTCGGTTTCGAGAGCGGACTGTCGGTCGTGATGCTCGCGATCATTCTCGACCGCATCACGGAGAGCTTTGGCCGCTCGCCCGGCATGGCACGCGCGCCGCTGCTTTCGGGTGTGCGCAATCTGATGAAGGTGCGCCGGGCGCCGGCGGCGCAGCATAGCTGAGCCGCCCCATGAAGCGCGACGCGATCACTCCGATAGAAGCCCCGTCCGGGTCGCCGCTTTCCCGACTCGCGCACGTCGGCTTCCTGACGCTGCCGAATTTTTCGATGATCGCGTTCACGAGCGCGGTCGAAGTGCTACGGATGGCTAACTATGTCGGCCGCGCGGAGCACTACAGGTGGTCGGTCATCACGCCGGACGGCGAGCCGGCGCGAGCCAGCAACGGCATCACCGTCAAGCCGACCACCACGCTCGAACAGGCCGGCATGCCCGACGTGCTGATTGTCTGCGCCGGATGGCACGTGCGCGATTACGTGGACGACACGGTGATCGCGCTGCTGCGCGACGTGGCCGCGCAAGGCATTCCGCTCGGCGGCATCTGCACGGGACCGTATGCGTTGCTCGCGGCGGGTCTGCTCGACGGTTATCGCTGCACCGTGCATTGGGAAGACATGTCGCCGCTGCACAAGAGCTTCCCGCATGTGCGTTTCGCCGACGAACTCTTCGTGATCGACCGCGACCGCATGACGTGCACGGGCGGCACGGCGCCGCTCGATCTGATGCTGAACCTGGTCGGCATGCGTCTTGGTCACTCGGTGGCGGCGCAGGTGTCCGAGCAGTTCATCGTGGAAAGGATTCGCGGCTCGACCGACTACCAGCACATTCCCGTCGATGCGCGCGTCGGCTTCACGCGCGCCGAACTGATCGAAGTCGTGCGGCTGATGGAGGCGAACATCGAGGAGCCTCTGTCGCTCGACGAACTCGCGCGGCTCGTGCGTTTGTCGCAGCGTCACTTGCAGCGCATGTTCAAGATGTTCCTGAGCGTATCGCCGACGCACTATTACCTGACGCTGCGCCTGCGCCGCGCGCGTGAACTGCTGCGTAACACCGACGCGTCGATCGCGCGCGTGACGGCGGTCTGCGGGTTCCATTCGCCGTGCCATTTCAGCAAGGCGTATCGCGCGCAATTCGGTCATGCGCCGAGCGTGGAGCGGCGGCTGTCGGCATAAAGAAGCAGTCAAGCATTCATCACCCTGAGACCCTGAGGAACCGCCATGAAACGTTTGTGGGCTGCGTCGTTGTGCGCGCTGTCTGTGTCGTCCGTCACTTCCGCTATTGCCGCCGAACCTGCCGCGTGCCGCGACGTGCGCTTTGCCGACGTCGGCTGGTCCGACATTGCGGCGACGACCGGGCTTGCATCGACGGTGCTCGAGGGACTCGGCTACAAGCCGACCAAAACGATCGCTTCGGTGCCGATCACGTTTGCCGGCGTGAAGAGCAAACAGATCGACGTGTTCCTCGGTTACTGGTCGCCGACGATGGACCCGATGATCGATCCGTTCAAGAAAGCCGGCCAGGTGAATGTGCTGCCCACACCCAATCTGACCGGCGCGAAATACACGCTGGCGGTGCCGGATTACGCGTATCAGGCCGGCATCAAGTCGTTCGCCGACATCGCGAAGAATTACGACAAGCTCGGCGGCAAGATCTACGGCATCGAGCCGGGTAACGACGGCAATGCGCTCATCAAGAAGATGATCGACAGCAATCAGTATGGGCTCGGCAAGTTCAAGCTCGTGGAGTCGAGCGAGGCGGGCATGCTGGTCGAAGTGAACCGCTCGATTCGCGACAAGAAGCCGATCGTGTTTCTCGGCTGGGAACCGCACCCGATGAATGTGCAGATGAAGATCGATTATCTGTCCGGTGGCGACGACGTGTTCGGTCCGAATTACGGCGAAGCAAAAGTGATGACGGTGACGCCGACGGACTATGCGACGCGTTGTCCGAATGTCGCGAAGCTCGTGTCGAATCTGCATTTCACGACCGACATCGAGAACCACGTGATGATGCCGATCATGAATAAGGTCGATCCGAACAAGGCCGCGCGCGAATGGCTGAAGGCGAATCCGGCGGTGCTGGATCAGTGGCTTGCAGGGGTGAAGACGTTTGATGGGAAGGATGGGTTGCCGGCAGTTAAGGCGTTTGTGGCGGGGAAGTGAAGCGGGAGTTTCGCGCCGCGTTAGGTATGCGGCGCGAAAATTGGTGCTGCGCGATTTGAGGCCATGAATAAGGGCCTCAAATCGAGATTTCGAATTGGACGCTTCGATTCAATACCTCAAATCGCCTGCGCCCGCCCCGGAAACGTCTCATCATAATCACCGCTATCTTCCGCTTCCGCCGCTGTGCCGCGCTGCTCGCGGTACATCATCGGCGGCAAACCGAATTGCTTGCGAAATTCGCGGCCCAGATGCGATGCATCGGAAAAGCCGCAACTCGAAGCAATGTCAGCCACCGTTTTGTCCGAACTCGTCAACAACCACGCAGCCGTGCGCAACCGCACCTGCTTCGCGTAAGCCTGCGGCGCCTTGCCGGTTTGCGCCTT
This sequence comes from Paraburkholderia sp. RL17-368-BIF-A, assembly GCF_046054045.1. NCBI lineage: Bacteria > Pseudomonadati > Pseudomonadota > Betaproteobacteria > Burkholderiales > Burkholderiaceae > Paraburkholderia > Paraburkholderia sp. RL17-368-BIF-A. The sequence continues at coordinate 89,874 of NZ_JARESN010000021.1, read as the reverse complement.
GAAAAGCCGCTCCAATTGACGCGGCGACAAGTCCAGCTTGCGCGCCAGTTCGTCGAGCGATAACGAACGCCCCACGTGCTGTTCCATCAGCAGAATCGCACGCTTAACCTTCGGATGCGCAGCAGGCGCAAGTCCCGGCGGATGCGGCTGCGGCGCGTTGCCTTTTTGCATGTCGTCGACGAGCAGAATACGCAGCGCCTTCTGCACCGTCGCCGTTTCGAAGTGGCGCAACAGAATAGCTGCGGCCACGTCGATGGACGCGCGTCCGCCCGAACACGTAATACGCCGCCGATCGATCACGAACAGCCGGTCCGCCACGAGCGCCTCTTCATTGACCGACGGAAATCGCTCGATGAAGTCCCAGTAGTGAAACCAGCTCACGCAGATGCGATAGCCGTCGAGCACGCCCGCGCGCATCAGCGAGAACACGCCCGTGCACATGCCGACGAGCGTGGCATCGGCGGCAGCGGCGCGTCGAATGAAGGCGAGCGTCGCGTCGCTCGCAGCCGGTCCCGAATGCAGCAGGCCACCCACCACGACCACGTAATCGAATGGCTCGGCGCCGTCGAACGTTTCCCACGGCGTGATCTGGATGCCGCAGCTCGCGCGCACCGGAGCAAGGGTTTCCCCTATCACGCTCCACGAACAGCGCACGGGTTTGCTGAAGTCGCCTTCGTCCGCGGACAGACGCAGCAGGTCGACGAAACCCGAGAACGCCGTCAGCGTGAAGTTCGGCAGAAGAATAATGCCGAAGCGGATGCGCTGCTTCGGCGCACCGTCGATAGATTGAAGGGGAAGCGGTTCAGCGGAGTTCATGCAATGCAGCCGGAGCGAAAGAAGAGTTGAGCCAAGCATAGCACCGCGATGCGGCGCGGCATGCATCGTAATGTGGCGGAGGCGGCAACGGCAATCGCCATCGGGCCGGGCCAATGCAGCGCCAATGCAGCGCCTGTCGAAAATACGTCAGAAGCCTTCGTAAATACGCCGCGACGCTTGGCGCGCAAGGCGCTTGACGCCACTATCCCACTGTCATGCCGTTTTTATTCTATCGGTTCAATTTGACGTGCGGTGCAATAGGGCCTGTTTCAACGGATATCCCGCCAAACCGGCATTGCAACGCACAAGGAACGCCATGAACGTCAGCGTCTTCGATCTCTTCAAGATCGGCATCGGTCCCTCAAGCTCGCACACGGTCGGGCCGATGATCGCTGCTTGCCGCTTCGCGTCGCATATCGAAGATGCCAATCTGCTCGCCTTCGTGCGCCGCGTGAAGGTCGAGCTGTTCGGCTCGCTCGGCGCGACCGGTAAGGGGCACGGCACGGACAAGGCGGTGTTGCTCGGACTCGAAGGCAACCTGCCGGAACTGATCGACCCCGACACGGTCGAGCCGCGTTTGCAGGCCATCCGCGAGACGAAGCAGCTTGCGTTGCTCGGCAAGCACACGGTGAAATTCGACGAGCGGGAACACATCGGCTTTTTCCGCAAGCTGATGCCGGGCGCACCCGGTTCGAGCATCGTGCATCCGAACGGCATGCGCTTTCAGGCATTCGACGAAAACGGGCAACTGCTTGTAGAAAAAGAGTATTACTCGATTGGCGGCGGCTTCGTGGTGAATCGCGAAGGCGATCGCGTGAACGGCGTGCGCGCCGGCGCGGAAGTGCCGCATCCGTTTCGTACCGGCGATGATCTGATGCGTGTGTGCCGCGAAACCGGCCTTTCGATCGCGCAAATCACGCTGAAAAACGAATGCGCGGCGCGCCCGGAACAGGAAGTGCGCGACGGCCTGCTCGCGATCTGGCGCGCGATGTCGGCTTGCGTCGAACGCGGCTGCAAGGTGCGCGGCGAATTGCCCGGACCGATGCATGTGAAGCGCCGCGCCGCCGACCTCTGCGCGCAATTGCGCTCGCGTTCGGAAGAGTCGCTGCGCGATCCGCTTTCCATGCTCGACTGGGTCAATCTCTACGCAATGGCCGTCAACGAAGAAAACGCCGCGGGCGGCCGCGTCGTGACCGCGCCGACCAATGGCGCAGCCGGCGTGATTCCCGCCGTGCTGCACTACTACGTGAAGTTCATGCATGCATCGAACGACGAAGGCATCGTCGACTTCCTGCTGACCGCTGCCGCTATCGGCATCATCTACAAGGAAACCGCGTCGATCTCGGGCGCCGAAGTGGGCTGCCAGGGCGAAGTCGGCGTGGCCTGTTCGATGGCCGCCGCGGCGCTCGCCGCCGTAATGGGCGGCACCCCGACACAAGTGGAAAACGCCGCGGAAATCGGCATGGAACACAACCTCGGCATGACCTGCGATCCAGTCGGCGGACTCGTGCAGATTCCGTGCATCGAACGCAATGCAATGGGCGCGATCAAGGCGCTCAACGCCGCGCGCATGGCGATGAAGGGCGACGGCCAGCACTACGTGTCGCTCGATAACGTCATCAAGACGATGCGCGAAACCGGCGCGGACATGAAGACGAAATACAAGGAAACGTCGCGCGGCGGCTTGGCCGTGAACGTCATCGAATGTTGAAGCAAGCATTGCATATTTCATGAAGCATCAGGCAGCAAGCACCGACAGTACCCACAAGGATCAATGATGAGCCGCTATTCGATATTCAGCCTATTGCGCAACGGGATGTCGTATCACGAGAACTGGGAACGGCAGTGGAAGAGTCCCGAGCCCAAACGCGAGTACGACGTGGTGATCGTCGGCGGCGGCGGGCATGGTCTCGCCACGGCCTATTACCTCGCGAAGGAACACGGCGTGCGCAATGTCGCCGTGCTCGAAAAAGGCTGGATCGGCGGCGGCAATACGGCGCGCAATACGACCATCGTGCGCTCGAATTATCTGTGGGACGAGTCGGCCGCGCTTTACGAAAAGGCCATGAAACTGTGGGAAGGACTCTCGCAGGATCTGAACTACAACGTGATGTTCAGCCAGCGCGGCGTGATGAATCTCGCGCATACGCTGCAGGACGTGCGCGACACCGAGCGCCGTGTGAATGCGAACCGGCTGAACGGCGTCGATGCCGAATTCCTCACGCCCGCGCAGATCAAGGAAATCGAGCCGACCATCAATCTGAATAGCCGCTATCCGGTGCTCGGTGCGTCGATTCAGCGGCGCGGCGGCGTCGCGCGTCACGATGCGGTGGCATGGGGCTTCGCACGCGGCGCGGATCAGGCCGGCGTCGACATCGTGCAGAACTGCCAGGTCACGGGCATTCGCCGTAACGGCAGCCAGGTGACGGGCGTGGACACCACGAAGGGTTTCATCAAGGCGAAGAAAGTCGCGATCGTGGCCGCGGGCAATACGTCGACGCTCGCGGACATGGCCGGCGTGCGCTTGCCGCTCGAAAGCCATCCGTTGCAGGCGCTCGTGTCGGAACCGATCAAGCCGGTGGTGAATACGGTCGTGATGTCGAACGCGGTGCACGCGTATATCAGCCAGTCCGACAAGGGCGATCTGGTGATCGGTGCGGGCGTCGATCAGTACACGGGCTTCGGTCAGCGCGGCAGTTTCCAGATTATCGAAGGGACGCTCGAAGCCATCGTCGAAATGTTCCCGGTGTTCTCGCGCGTGCGGATGAATCGTCAGTGGGGCGGCATTGTCGATGTGTCGCCGGACGCCTGCCCGATTATCAGCAAGACCGACGTGAAGGGCCTTTACTTCAATTGCGGCTGGGGCACGGGCGGCTTCAAGGCGACGCCGGGTTCGGGCTGGGCGTACGCGCACACCATCGCGAAAGACGAGCCGCATGAACTGAATGCGCCGTTCTCGCTGGACCGCTTCTATACGGGCCATCTTATCGACGAACACGGCGCCGCCGCCGTCGCCCACTAACGCACTCAGGCACTCACGCACTTGAGCCAGATAGAGAGACAACCATGCTGCTGATCGAATGCCCCTGGTGCGGGCCACGCGCCGAAACCGAATTTTCCTGCGGCGGCGAAGCGGACATCATGCGTCCGCTCGACACCGAAAAACTCACCGACAAGGAATGGGGCGACTACCTGTTCATGCGCAAGAATTCGCGCGGCGTGCATCGTGAGCAATGGATGCATGCGCAAGGCTGCCGCCGCTGGTTCAAGGCGCAGCGCGACACGGTGAGCTATGAGATTCAGGGCTACGAAACGTTCGACCGTCCGCTGCTGAAGATGGACAGCAACGACGGCAACGCACAAGAGGGCAAGACGCAATGAGCCAGAAAGACCGACTCCCGAATGGCGGGCGCATCAACCGCGCATTGCCGCTCACGTTCACCTTCAACGGACGCCAGTATCAGGGCTATCAGGGCGACACGCTTGCTTCCGCGTTGCTCGCGAACGGCTTGCATTTCGTCGCGCGTAGCTGGAAGTATCACCGGCCGCGCGGCATCGTGACCGCCGGCGTGGAAGAACCGAATGCCGTCGTGCAACTCGAAACGGGCGCGTACACGGTGCCGAATGCGCGCGCCACTGAAGTCGAGTTGTATCAGGGGCTCGTCGCGAACAGCGTGAACGCAAAGCCGAGCATCGAGAAGGATCGCATGGCGGTCAATCAGAAGATCGCGCGCTTTATTCCGGCGGGCTTCTACTACAAGACCTTCATGTGGCCGCGCAAGTTCTGGCCGAAGTACGAAGAAGTGATTCGCGACGCGGCAGGTCTCGGCAAGGCGCCGGAGCAACTCGACGCCGATCGCTACGACAAGTGCTTCGCGCATTGCGACGTGCTGGTGGTCGGCGGCGGGCCGACGGGTCTCGCGGCCGCGCATGCAGCGGCGTTGTCGGGCGCGCGCGTGACGCTCGTCGACGATCAGCCGGAACTCGGCGGCTCGCTGCTGTCGTGCCGCGCGGAGATCGACGGCAAGCCGGCTTTGCAATGGGTTCACAAGATCGAAGACGAATTGCGGCAAATGCCCGGCGTGAAGATTCTGTCGCGCAGCACGGCGTTCGGCTATCAGGACCACAATCTCGTCACCGTTACTCAGCGTCTGACCGATCATCTGCCGGTGTCGCAACGCAAGGGCACGCGCGAACTGATGTGGAAAATCCGCGCGAAACGCGTGATTCTCGCGACCGGCGCGCATGAACGGCCCATCGTGTTCGGCAACAACGATCTGCCTGGCGTGATGCTCGCGTCGGCGGTGTCGACGTATCTGCATCGCTATGCCGTGCTGCCGGGCCGCGACGCGATCGTCTTCACGAATAACGACGACGGCTATCAATGCGCGCTCGATCTGAAAGCAGCCGGCGCGCAAGTCACGGTGATCGACCCACGCGCGGGCGAATCGAAGGGAACGTTGCCCGCGCTCGCACGCCGCTATGGCGTGAAGGTGATCAGCGGTGCGGTGATCACGGCGGCGCACGGCAAACTGCGCGTGGCTTCCGTCGATGTCGCTTCGTACGCGAATGGTCAGGTGGGTGCCAAGCAAGGCGAGTTGCCGTGCGATCTGCTCGCGATGTCGGGCGGCTGGAGTCCCGTGCTGCATCTGTTCGCGCAATCGGGCGGCAAGGCACATTGGCATGACGACAAAGCCTGCTTCGTGCCCGGCAAGGCGATGCAGCCGGAGACGAGCGTGGGCGCCTGCAATGGCGACTTCACGCTGGGCCAGGGCATTCGTTTTGCCGTCGATGCCGGCGTCGAAGCCGCGCGCGCCGCGGGCTATATCGTCAAGCGGCCGAACACCGTGCAAGTCGCCGAGATCACCGAAGCGAAGATGCAGCCGCTGTGGCTCGTCGGCGGACGCGAACTCGCCACGCGTGGGCCGAAGCAGTTCGTCGACTTCCAGAACGACGTATCGGCCGCGGATATTTTCCTTGCCGCGCGCGAAGGCTTCGAGTCGGTCGAACACGTGAAGCGTTATACCGCGATGGGCTTCGGCACCGATCAGGGCAAGCTCGGCAACATCAACGGCATGGCGATTCTCGCGCAGGCGCTCGGCAAGACGATTCCGGAAACCGGCACGACGACGTTCCGCCCGAACTACACGCCGGTCACGTTCGGCACGTTCGCGGGGCGCGAGCTCGGCGAGTTTCTCGATCCCGTGCGCAAGACGGCGGTGCACGAATGGCACGTCGAAAACGGCGCGGAATTCGAGGACGTCGGCAACTGGAAGCGCCCCTGGTACTTTCCGAAGAAGGGCGAAGACCTGCATGCGGCCGTCGCGCGCGAATCGCTCGCGGTGCGCACGAGCGTCGGCATTCTCGATGCGTCCACGCTCGGCAAGATCGACATTCAGGGCCCCGATTCGGCGAAGCTGCTGAACTGGGTCTATACGAATCCGTGGAGCAAGCTCGAAGTCGGCAAGTGCCGCTACGGTCTGATGCTCGACGAAAACGGCATGATCTTCGACGACGGCGTGACCGTGCGCCTCGCCGACCAGCACTACATGATGACGACCACGACCGGCGGCGCCGCACGCGTGCTCACCTGGCTCGAACGCTGGCTGCAAACCGAGTGGCCCGACATGCGCGTGCGCCTCGCGTCGGTCACGGATCACTGGGCGACCTTCGCCGTGGTCGGCCCGAATAGCCGCAAGGTCTTGCAAAAGGTTTGCCACGACATCGACTTCGCGAACGCGGCGTTTCCGTTCATGAGCTATCGCGAAGGCACGGTCGCGGGCGCGGCGTCGCGCGTGATGCGCATCAGCTTCTCGGGCGAACTCGCGTATGAAGTGAACGTGCCGGCGAACGTCGGACGCGCGGTGTGGGAAGCGTTGATGGCCGCGGGCGCCGAATTCGACATCACGCCGTACGGCACGGAAACGATGCACGTGTTGCGCGCGGAGAAGGGCTACATCATCGTCGGTCAGGATACCGATGGTTCGATGACGCCGTATGACGTCGGCATGGGCGGGCTCGTCGCGAAGTCGAAGGACTTTCTCGGCAAGCGTTCGCTCACGCGCTCGGACACGGCGAAGGCGGGGCGAAAGCAACTGGTCGGACTGCTCGCGGACGATCCGTCGTTCGTGATACCCGAAGGCTCGCAGATCGTCGCGGGTCCGTTCCAGGGCGAGACCGCGCCGATGCTCGGACACGTCACGTCGAGCTATTACAGCCCGATTCTCAAGCGCTCGATCGCGATGGCGGTCGTGAAGGGCGGCCTCGACAAGATCGGCGAAACGGTCACGGTCCCGCTTTCGAGCGGCAAACAGATTGCAGCGAAGATCACCAGCTCGGTGTTCTACGACAGCGAAGGAGCGCGTCAACATGTGGAATGAAACGAAAACGGCGGCGTCGGTGGTGGATCGCGCCGTCGGCAAGCAGACCGGCGTGTGGCAGGAGTCGCCGCTCGTGGGTGTGGATGCGCTCCTGAAGAAGCATCAGGCTTCGGCGACCGCGGCATTCAGGCTGACCGAGCGGCCGTTTCTTCAACTCGTGAACGTGCGCGGCGATACGCGCGACGCCGCGTTCGTGCAGGCAGTCGAACAGGTGCTCGGCTGCAAGCCGCCGGAGACACCCAACACGATCGCGCGCGACAACGGCTACGACATGCTGTGGCTCGGCCCGGACGAGTGGCTCGTGCGTTCGGCGATGACGCACGACGCGACGCGCACCGCGCCGTTGCAAGCGGCGCTCGGCACTGCGTTTGCAGGGGTATTCGCGTCGGCGGTGGACATCGGCAGCGGCTATACGGTGCTCGAAATCAGCGGCACGCGTACGCGTGAAGTGCTGTCGCGCGGCTGTCCGCTCGATCTTCATCCGAAGCTGTTCGGCGAAGGGCAGTGCGCGCAAAGCCATTATTTCAAGGCGTCGATCACGCTCGTGCCGACCGGCGCGGACAGCTTCGACATCGTCGTGCGCCGCAGCTTCGCGGATTACTTCGTGAAGATCATGCTCGACGCAGCCGAGCCGCTGATGTCGTGACCGCCGTCACGCCGCGAGCGCTGCTCTCACGCGCCGCTCGCGGTTTTCCCGTTGCGGGACCCACATGACGTCGACCCGTGTCGTCACCGCGCGGCTCACCGAGCGCGCGTGCCACCAAGGCGATGCCGATGCCGCGCTCGCGCTGCTCGATCAAAGCATGCTGCTGCGGCACCGGCGCATTGCGCTGATCCGCTATCTGCTCGCGCAGCAACTCGGCGCGCCGTTGCAGGCGCGGCATCATGACTATGTGCGGAAAGTCGCCGCGCGTTTGAGTGCGGAGACGCTCGCGCGCATTGCGGGCGCGGCGCGGGCGCGCATGCGTTCGTAGGCGTGGGCTTTCGATTCGGCGTTGTGATGTGTTGGCCGCGCTGTTACCGGGCACTGACCTCGCACCTCTTTTTGGTCCTGGCGAGACGCATCCGCGAGCGAGTGCATTCAGCCTACGCAGGCTGCTCTGGAAATGACGCGCTTGCTGTCGAACCGCTCGCGGCCTCGATCGCGACAATCGCCCGCTGCGCGGACGGCGACAGCGCGCGCTGCGTCAGGCTGACCACGGCGAATTGCGCGGAAAGGTTGAATATCGCCGGGACCGTCAACTGCACGAGGCTGCCGGTCTGCAATTCGTTCTGCACCGCGCGCGTCGGCGACAGCAGGACGAGATCCGAGCGACGCGTGACATGAACCAGCGCATGAAAATCGTTGGTGACGACCTGAAAGCGCAGGTTCTCGCCCGGCAGGCAGCCGAGAACCTCACGCATCCTTTGCTGCGCACTATGCGGCGCGCGCACACAAGCGAGCGCGGCTTGCCGCAGACGTTCCACTGTCATCTCGCCCGCCAGCAACGGATGCTGCGGACGAACGAAACAGCCGGCAGGCTCGACAGGCAAGCGGTGAATTTTCAGTTCCGCGGAGAGCGGGGCGTAACGATGTTCGACCACGACGAAGTCGAGCCGCTCCGTGCGCAGCGATTCGACCAGCGCTTCTCCTTCATTGACTTCCGCGTTCACGCGCAGCCCAGGCCAATCGCGATTGAGCGTGCAGAGCACCTCCGGCAGCATGATCGCGGCCGGCAGCGGCCCAAGCCCGAAGTCCACACTCCCCACTTCATGCTGCTGTAGAAGAACCAGATCGCGGGCGAGGCTGTTGGTCTCGAACAGAATTCGCCTTGCCCGTTCGGCCACCATCTGCCCCGCGGCGTTCAGTTTGACGCCGCGCGGGCCACGCTCGCACAGCGGCAAGCCGGCTTGCGCCTCGAGCGCCTGAATGCTGCGCGTCAACGCGGGTTGCGACAGGTGAACGCGCCGCGCCGCGGCGGCGAGCGATCCCGCTTCCACGACAGCGATCAGATGTTCAAGCCGTTTCAGGTTCAAGGCTATGCGTCCTTTGCAGCGTTGCGATGACAAACTTGCAATTGAATTATATGTGTGGCCAGGCTCCAATAGGGCACGCTTTTTTGTCCCGGCACTTCCGACAAACCGGGCTGGCCATGTGGCCGCGTGCGCTGTCGATTGTCTTAACGCCTCTGGAATCCACCATGTCGTCTGTTCAATCATCGGAAGCCCCGGCGCAGCCTGCCGTGCCGCGCGCCGCCACGGCGGCCACCATCGCGGCCCAACAGCAGGCGCGGCGTGAGTTGCCCGTCGAGGACTATCTCGACGAAGAAGAAGCACGGCGCGGCTTCATTGCGACGATCCCGGATGCGGAAGTGCGCGACGCCTATGGCCGCCTGGTCTGGACGCTTGCCGACTACGATTTTCTCGACGATCCCGAGGCGCCGGCAACCGCGCATCCCGCGTTATGGCGTCAGGCTCGGCTCAACGCGATCCACGGCCTGTTCAAGGTGACCGAGCGCATCTATCAGGTGCGCGGCTTCGACTTGTCGAACGTGACTATCGTCGAAGGCGATACGGGGCTGATCATCATCGATCCGCTGTCGACACAGGAAACCGCACAGGCCGCGTTTGCGCTGTATCTCGCGCATCGTCCGGCGCGGCCGGTCGTGGCGGTGATCTACAGCCACAGCCACGCGGATCACTTCGGCGGCGTGAAGGGCATCGTCACCGAGGCGGACGTGCGCGACGGCAAGGTCGCCGTGATCGCACCGAACGGTTTCATGGAAGAGGCCGTCGCCGAAAACGTGCTTGCGGGGACGGTGATGATCCGCCGCGCGCAATTCCAGTTCGGGCATACGCTCGCACGCAGCGCCTGCTGCCAGATCGATTCGGGCCTCGGCAAAAATGGGCCGCGCGGCACGCTAACACTGATCGAGCCGACGCAACTGATTTGCGAGGAGACCGAGACGCATGTGATCGACGGCGTTGAAATCGTCTTTCAGTTGACGCCCGATAGCGAAGCGCCGGCGGAGATGCACTTTTTCTTTCCGCAACTGCGCGCGCTCAATCTCGCGGAGAACGGCACGCGCACCATGCACAACCTGTGTCCGTTGCGCGGCGCGCAGGTTCGCAACGCGCTGTTGTGGTCGCGCTATCTGTCGCGCTCGCTCGAGCGCTACGCGCCGCATGCCGATGTGGTGTTCGCCCAGCATCACTGGCCGACGTGGGGCAGTGCGCGCATGACGAGCTTTCTTGAACAGCAGCGCGACCTGTACAAGTTCCTGCACGACCAGACCGTGCGCATGATGAATCACGGCATGACCGCGCTCGAGATAGCGGAGTGCATGCGGCTTCCGGAGAGCCTGAGCGCGGAGTGGCACGCGCACGGCTATTACGGAACCGTCTCGCACAACGTCAAGGCGATCTACCAGTATTACCTGAGCTGGTACGACGGCAATCCGAGCAATCTTCACGCGTTGCCGCCGGAGCAGGCCGGCGCGCGCTACGTCGAGTATATGGGCGGCGCGCAGGCCGTGCTCGAGCGCGCGCGCCGGGACTTCGAACTCGGCGAGTACCGCTGGGTAGCGCAGGTGATGAACCATCTGGTGTTTGCACAGCCGGACTTGCGCGAAGCGCGCGAGCTCGGCGCGGCAGCGCTCGAGCAGATGGGCTATCAGGCCGAATCCGCGACGTGGCGCAATGCGTTCCTGCTCGGCGCGCGCGAGCTTCGCGAAGGGCTGGGCCTTGCGCCGGCCTACGGCAAACGCAGCGCCGACATGGTGCGCGCGATGAGCGACCAGATGTTCTTCGACTATCTCGCGGTGCGCGTCGACGGCCTGAAGGCGCAGGCGCTGGAATTGCGAATCGACTGGCAGTTCACGGATACCGGCAAGCGCTTTGCGCTGAATCTTCAGCATGGCGCACTCAGCAGTTGGCCGGGCGTTCATCGGCAAGCGCCGCACGTCACGCTCACCATGACCCGCGCAACGCTTGACCGCATCTTGATGGGCGAGACGGGCTTTGGCGACGCGATCCGGCAAGCGGAGATTCAAGTCGCGGGTGAGCAGCAGTTTCTCGCGATGCTCGCCACGCTTGATACGTTTAACGGTCACTTCAACGTTGTTGAGCCTTGAGCCTTGAGCCGATTCGACGCTGGCCATCAGTCCGCGCAACACCATCGAAGGATGAAATGAATATGCACTATCAGCCGCGAACCGCCTGGCGCATGGCGCTTCTGCTACTCGTTTTCATGATGGCCAACTTTGTCGACAAGATCGTGGTCGGCATGCTGGCCGTCCCGATCATGAGCGAGCTGAACATTTCGCCCGCGCAGTTTGGGGTGATCGGCAGCAGCTTCTTCTGGCTGTTTTCGCTCGGCGGGATAGCCGGCGGTTTCCTGTCGAACCGGGTCGCCGCCCGATGGCTGCTGCTCGCGATGGCGCTCTCGTGGGCCGTGTGTCAGATTCCGCTGGTGTTCTCGGCGTCGATGGCCGTGTTCATCGCGGCGCGCGTCGCGCTCGGGTTCACCGAGGGGCCGGCTTATCCGGTCGCAATTCATGCGGTCTACAAATGGTTTCCGGCCGGCAAGCGCATTCTGCCGGTGTCGCTGATCGGCGCGGGTGCGGCGCTCGGGCTGCTGATCGCTGGTGTGACGGTTCCGTTGATCACGCTGCATTGGGGATGGCGCGCGAATTTCCTGATCCTGTTCGTGGTTGGCATGGCGTGGTCCGCGGCGTGGCTGATGTTCGGCAGGGAAGGCACCATCGACGACGCGCCTGCTGCCGCTGTGACCGCCACCAACGCCGGCGCGAGCGCCAACGCCGCTGTCCGCGCTCGCGTGCCTTACCGTCGACTGCTGACGGACCCGACCGTGCTCGCGAGCATGCTGATGCAGTTCGTCGCCTATTGGGCAATCGTGCTCGTCTTCACATGGCTGCCCGCGTATTTCCAGCGAGGTCTCGGCTACGACGCGCTCACCTCCGGCCGTCTTTACGCGGTGGCGATCGCGTTCGGCATACCGCTCTCGCTGATGGTGTCGTTCGGCGTGCAACGGCTGATCGCGCGCGGCGTGCCTTCACGCTTCGCGCGCGGTTGGACAGCCGCCGCGTGTCAGGTCGTGGGCGGCACGATGTTCATCTGTCTTGTCGTACCGGACCTCTCGCTCCTGGTCCGCGAAATCGCCATTATTTGCGCGATAGCGTTTGGCACGTTGAGCTACTCGATGTGCCCCGCGATTCTCGACGAAGTCACGCCTTTCAAGCAGCGCGGCGCGATACTCGCAATCGGTAATTCGATTGCATCGCTCGCGGGTGTCGTTGCTCCCGTACTGACTGGCCGCCTGGTGCAAGCGGGGAGCGCCGCAAGCGGTTACGAACAGGCTTTCGTATTGTGCGGCGCGCTGCTGGTGGCGGGCAGCGCAGTGGGCGTCGTGTTCATCAACCCGGCACGTTCGCTTCGACGGCTAGGCGGCGAGTCGGCCGGTGAATCGGCGAATAACGGCGCCCGGGATACGGCCGCTAGTGAAATCGTGGCGCGGTGACTGAGCAGATTTGCTTGAGGCACCGGTGATCTGCGAAATCTGATCTGCAAAAACGAAACAACGCTCCGGCCAGTAAGCAGGCCGGAGCGTTGTTTGGTGTCCGCTTTTGCATCCGCTTTTTCGCCCGCTGGCCTCACGCGATGCAGCGCGAGATGATGAGCTTCTGGATGTGGCTCGTGCCTTCATAAATCTTGCACACCCGCACGTCGCGCAAATAGCGCTCCACCGGAAAGTCGCACAGATAGCCGTAGCCGCCGTGGATCTGCAAAGCGGTCGAACACACCTTCTCGGCGATTTCACTGGCAAACAGTTTGGCGATCGACGCTTCCTTCACGCAATCGACGCCGGCGTCCCGCAACCTGGCCGCATGAATACAGTATTGGAACGCGACGTCGACCTGCGCGGCCATGTCGGCGAGATCGAACGCAACGCCCTGAAGCCGCGCGATGGGCGCACCGTAAGCCTCGCGCTCGTTCGCGTATTTCACCGCGGCGTCGAGCGCGGCGCGCGCGGCCCCCGCGGCAATGAACGCAATGCCGATACGCCCGTCGGACAATCCGCCCATGACCGTTCGGTAGCCGTCGCCCTCGGCGCCCAGCATGTCCGAAGCCGGCGCGCGATAGTTGTCCAACGTGATCTGCGCCGTGTGAGCCGTGTGCTGCCCCAGCTTGCTTTCGACGCGCGTCGTGACATAGCCAGGCTTCGACGTATCGACGATAAACGTAGTCGCGCCGCGTTTGCCGGCAGCCTTGTCTGTGATCGCGAACGCAATGCCGACGCCGGCCTCGCTGCCGTTCGAAATGAATTGCTTGCTGCCGTTCAGCACGTAATGGTCGCCGTCGCGCACGGCGCTCGAGCGCAATGCCGCAGTGTCGGATCCGGCATGCGGCTCCGACAGCAGGAACGCGCCGATCGCCTTGCCGCTTGCCATGTCCGGCAGAAAGCGGCGCTTCTGATCGTCGGTGCCGTTCTCCGCGATGCACATTGCCGTGAAGTTGTGAACATGCAGGATGGTCGCAAGCCCCGCATCTACGGCTGCGAATTCGTGCTGTGCGAGGCAGAAGTCGAGAACGCCTGCCTGCGTGCCGCCGTATTCCTCGGGAATCAGCATACCGAGAAAGCCGAGCTCGGCCAGGTCCCTCAGTTCCTTATGCGGCCACGCGGAATCCAGATCGCGTTGCGCGGCTGTCGGCGCGACGATTTCCCTCGCCACACGCCGCGCGGTATCGCGAATCAGAATCTGCTGTTCACTGAGGAACAGGCTGGATACGTCTTTATTCATCAGTCGTCCTTGCGTTAAGGGAATGTGCTCGACGGGGGATGACGAGCGCGGCTGCAAGCCCGCTTGTGAGCCCGCCGCCCAGTCGCTCAGGACCGTCTGCGTGTGTTCGCCGCGACGGGGAATGGCCCTTGGGCCGCGCGCCGGTGTTAGCGAAAAGCGCGGCGCGGGGTTGGGCTGCAAGACGCCGCTTTCGCGTGTGTAGACTTCGCGCGCCTGCATGTGCGGGTGCGCGGACGCTTCTTCCGGGCTCAGGACGGGCGCGAAGCATGCGTCGGTGCCTTCGAGCAACGCGCACCATTCGTCGCGCGTGCGGCTCGCAAAAATCTGCGCGAAGCGCTGGCGCAACACGGGCCACGCGCGCCTGTCGTGGGCGTCGTTAAAGGCGGGGTCGTCGGCCTGGCCGAGCTTCTCGCGCAACAGCCGATAGAACTTCGGTTCCATCGAGCCCACGGAAATCATGCCACCGTCGGCACAGCGATACGTGTTGTACCAGTGCGGGCCGTCGAGCAGGCTTTGTCCGCGTGCGGTGGTGAACTGGCCCGCCGCCTGAAGCGCCAGAAGCAACGACATCATGTGTGCGCTGCCGTCGACGATAGCGGCATCCACCACTTGCCCCGCGCCGTTGCCGCGCGCATGCATGATGCCCGCGAGCAGTCCGACGGCCAGATAGAGCGCGCCACCGCCGATGTCGCCGACGAGACTCGGCGGTGTCATCGGCGTCTCACCCGGTTGCCCCGAATACCAGAGCGCGCCGGATAGCGCGATGTAGTTCAGATCGTGCCCCGCGGCATGAGCGAGTGGGCCGGTTTGCCCCCAGCCCGTCATGCGCCCGTAGACGAGCCGCGGATTACGCTGCAGACAGACCTCGGGGCCCAGGCCGAGCCGTTCCATCACGCCGGGGCGCATGCCTTCGATAAGCGCATCGGCATGCTCGACGAGATCGAGCACCGCTGCCACGCCTTGCGGCGTTTTCAGATCGGCCACCACCGAGCGCTTGCCGCGCTTCGGAATATCGTATTGCGCGAGATCGATCTGGCCGTCGCCGCTGTCCAGTCGGTCGATCACCACCACGTCCGCGCCCAGATCGGCCAGCAGCATTCCGCAAAACGGTGCGGGCCCGATGGCCGCAATTTCAAGCACGCGCACCCCGCTCAGCGGGCCTTGTCTCTGCTGCATCATGGTCTGCCTCGCGCCGAATGAATGCAGCCAATCATAGAGAGTGCAACGCGCGGGCGCACCCCCTCACAGAGACAGGGGTCTTTAACGTGGAACGGCGGAATGCGACGCGCAAGACCCCCTATCCAGGACAGGGGCAAGCGCGCTGCAGCTCAGGTAGGCTTCATTCGATGTAGCCGTGTTCGCGCGCCCACACCATTGCGTCGTAACGGGTCGACACGCCGAGCTTGTTGAGGATATTGCGCACGTTCCATTTGGTCGTGCCGACCGAGATGTTCAAGGTGAGCGCGATGCGCTTGTTGGACATGGCTTGCGAGATCAACAGCAGAATCTCCCGTTCGCGCGGCGTGAGGTTCACGCTTTCATTGTGCAACGAGTGATCGGCGGAGCGGGCGGGCCCTGCGGGTTGGTCGGTCGGGTTGGCTCGGGCGTTCGGCAGCTCGAGTCTGGTCAGCACCGTGTCGAGCAACGACGCTGCGAGCGGAGTCAGCGATGCGTCGCCGCACAGCGCGACAAGGCGCGCGGCCACTGGCTCGCCGTCGTCGATGAAGGTGCGCACGAGTCCCAGCTCGGCGCCCATGTTGAGCGCCTCGACCAGGCTCCGATGTGCGGCGTCGAGTTGTTCCAGCAAGACCCATGCTGCCGCGGCGAGCAGGTTCACTTGCACGAGCGTTATTTCGCGGGCTGCGGCGCGCGCAAAGGTTCGGACCTCGTCGAGCGCGGCGAGCGCTTCCTTCGCGTTGCAGTCGACGAGCGCGAGCCGCGCGCAGGTGAGCATGGTAATTGCGCGAATTTCGGCTGTGGTGTCGGCGGCCGCTCGGGGCGTAGCGGCGAGCGCCTTTAATCTGGCGACCACGTTTTGTGCTCGCACGTGATCGCCGTCGGCGAGCAGCATCCGCGTCTGCTCCGCGAGCATCACGGCGGACGGGCGGGGCAGATTCATGTCGTGGAAATGCTCAGCCTGCTTCTGCAGGAACGCGATGGCGGCCTCGCGTCCCTGTTCCAGGTCATCGAGCCGCGCATGACATAACGAGGCGTCGATCATCACGGCGGGCCACGATGCGCCTAACAGGCCGGTGCGGTTCGCAAGCGCGTCGCGTGCGTCGACGATATGGTCGAGTTCGTAATACGCGGCGCCTAGCATGGCGGCGCACAAACCGGCGGCCACCGAGTGCCGTCCATACGCTGCCTCGGCCTGCTGGAGCAGCGGCGCCGCGAGCCTCGCGACCTTGCGAACGTTGCCGTGCACGAGATGCACTGCGGGCCGCGTGGCTTCGAACATCAGTGCAATTTCGCTGCCCTGGTCGGCACTGGGAACGGCGTGCTCGTCGTGCAGCCGCAGCGCTTCGGGCACGCGGCCGGTATGCGCATAGGCCGTGACGAGCGCGGCGACGTGAATATAGCGAAGCGTGCGGTTCGCGGGCCACGAAGCGGGCTCGCTTGCAAGCAGTTCGATGACGCGTTCGCTCTGGTCGCGCTGCGTCGCGATAGCGGCTTCGGCGAGCGCCAGTTGCGTTTGCATGCCCGGATGCTGCGTCGCCTCGCTGCGCCTTAACTGATCGAGCCAGCGTTGCGCCGCAGCGGGGCGTGCGCTCAATGCGCAGCTCAGGCAGGCGAGAAACGAAAGCTGCGGACGGGCGACGAGCGCATCCTGCGGCAGATGATCGAGTAGCTGGACCATTGCGCTGACAGCGCTAAAGCGCCAGTCAGGCGGCATGGACCGCTCGATGGTCCGCACCGCAAGATCGAGATCGCCGCCGAGATTCGCATGCCGCACGGCATCGCCCAGCATCTGGCGGCTCGCGAACCATGCGCTCGCACGCCGGTGCAGCGCCTGCACGATGCCGTCGCCGCGTTGCGCGAGCCGGTTGGCGAGAAACTCGCCGAGCAGCGGATGAAAGCGATACCACGGCGTGCGGTCGTCGATGTCGACGCGCTGGATCAGCAGGAATTCTTCTTCGGCGCGTCGCAGCAGATCGTCGGACTGTGCGTTCTCCGTAACCTGCGCGGCCAGCGCGGCGTTAAAACGCCGCAGCGGCGCGAGCGTTTCCAGGAACGCGATCATCGCGGGCGGAGCCGGCGCGATCACGTCTTCGGCCAGGTAGTCGCGCAGATCGCCTGAACGGCGCAGAAGCACCGTCAACTGGTTACGCGCGGCCGGCCGGTTGCGAAGCATGATCGCGACGAGTTGCAGGCTCGCGGGCCAGCCGCGCGTAACGTCCTGGATCAGTTGCACCTCGTTGGCGGTCAGCTTCATCGTGGCGAGGTTCTGCTCGAAGAACGCCTGCGCTTCGTCAAGACTGAAGGGCAGATCCTCGAAGCCCGTCTCGGCGAGCTGACCGTACACGCGAAGGCGGCTCAGGCCGAGCGGCGGCGTGGTGCGCGACGCAATCGCAATGTGCAGATTCGCTGGGCTGTGGGTCACGAGCTTCTGCATCAGCTCGTGGGTCCAGGGATCGTCGACGTGGTGGTAGTCGTCGATAAAAAGATAGAGGTCCCTGGCAACGCGCCGCACGCCGGCGATGATTGCCGCTGCCACGGGCTCGACGGGTTCGAGGCGTTGAAGCGACTCGAGCGGCTCCATGTGCAACGCTCGCTCGTCATTGCTCACGGCGAGCGCTTCCTTAGACTCGACGCCAAGACGCCCGAGCGCTCCGATCAGGTCGCGGCAGAACACATCTCTGCGCCGGCTGTCCGGCGTGAGCGCAAGCCATGCGACTTCGGCGCCAGCCTTCATCAGTTGCTGGCGCCATTGTGCGAGCAGAATCGTTTTGCCGAAGCCCGCGCTGCCGGTAATGAGCGTGAGCGCGCAGTGCTGCGCATCTCGCAGGCGCTCGAGCTGTTTTTTGCGGACGATGTGGCGCGGGCTGATGCGCGGCGGCGTGAATTTCGCCGGCACACCGGTTTCGTCGAATGGCGATGTCTGATACGTCATGAGTTTGGTTCGTCGGTGAGGGGATGCTAGCACGTATGCCGCGCTCGCAAACCTCGTCTTGTCCCTGGTCAGCTCCTCTAATTTCGAGCCATCCCCCCCGCAAATGCAGGGGAATCCTTACGGCTTGCACTCTATCGTTTGTCAGGCACAAGCGGCGCGTTTGCGCCGCGTGAATACACATGTGAAAACCGGTTTTTTCAGCGCACTCGCACCGATCGAGGAGCAAATAGATGAGCGTCACCTTTGAACTGAAAGGTCCAGTCGCCTGGATCACCCTTGCGCGTCCCGACGCGATGAACGCGCTGTCGCGCGAGATGGTGGAAGGCATCACAGCGAAGCTGGTTGAATGGCGGAACGATCCACAAGTGCGGGTCGTCGCCGTTACCGGAACGGGCCGCGCGTTCAGTGCCGGCGCAGACCTGAAAACGGCATCTGCGCCAGTGCAGCCGGGCGAAAAAGACTTTCTCGACAAGATCGTCGATCTGTTCGATACACTGCGCGCCTTTCCGCGTCCGGTTATTGCGGCGGTGAATGGCCTTGCGCTCGCGGGCGGTCTTGAAGCCGTCATGGCGTGCGACTTCGTGATCGCCGCGCAGAGCGCGCGTTTCGGCGATGCTCACTCGAATTTCGGCGTGTTCCCCGGCGGCGGCGGCGCGGCCGTGTTGCCGCGCAAGATCCCCGTGAACATTGCGAAGTATCTGCTGTTCACGGGCGACTCCGTTTCCGCGCAGGACATGAAGCAATACGGCCTCGTCGCCGAGGTTGTCGCAGATAACGAACTGCTCGATCGCGTGCAGGCAATCGGCGAAAAGCTGGCGGCGAAAAGTCCGCTCGTGCTCACGAAAATGAAGCGTGTCGCCGACGAATCCGCTGACAAGCCGGTCGCGGACGCGCTGCGTCACGAAATGCTGGAACTGCGCAATCACCAGCGTTCTTACGACATTCAGGAAGGGCTGCGCGCGTTCGTCGAAAAGCGCAAGCCGGAATTCAAGGGCTACTGATCGTCGCTTTCGGAGCGGCCACATGCGTCGGCCATATGCGTCGGCCACATACGTATCAGTACAGCGCGGGCACGCTTGCGCGATGAACCGCATCTTTGCGACTGGAGGAAGACATGGAAGACATTTATATCGTCGGCGTGAGCATGACGCCGTTTGGCCGTCATATGGACAAGAGCGTCAAGCAGCTCACCGCATGGGCAGTCGAGGACGCGCTGAAAGACGCCGACTGCGACCGCAAGTGGATCAAGGCCGCGTTCTTCGGCAATACAGCGCAAGGCCATTTCGACGGCCAGCACATGATCCGCGGCCAGGTGGCGCTGTTGCCGACCGGGCTCGGCGGTATTCCGATTTACAACGTCGAAGGCGCATGCGCATCGTCGAGTGCGGCGTTCAATCTGGCGACCATGCAGTTGCGCGCGGGCGCGGCAGACGTGGTACTGGCCGTGGGCGCGGAAAAAATGTACTCGGACGATAAGGCGAAGATGTTCTCCTGCTTTGAATCGGCCTGGGACATCGAAACATTGGAAGAGAACAAGAGCTGCCTCGCGGGCATGGGTAAAGACATCGTACCGCCGCCCGGCTCACAGTCCGACAAGCCATATAGCCCTTTCATGGATGTCTACGCGGCGCTCGGACGCGCGTTCATGTCGCGCTTCGGCATCACGCAGCGCCAGATCGCGGCGGTCGCGTCGAAGAATCACAACCATTCGGTCCACAACGAGCGTTCGCAATATCGCAAGCCGATGACCATCGACGAGGTGCTGGCCGCGCCTCCTATCACCTATCCGATGACTTTGCCGATGTGCTCGCCGATTTCCGACGGCGCGGCCGCCGCGATTCTCTGTACCGAAAGCGCGCTCAAAAAGTATGGCTTCAATCGCAAGCGCGCGATCAAGGTGATGGCGAGCGTGCTCCGCTCCGGTTCGGCGCGTGCGGCGGATGATTACGCAAAGGCGTGCACGCCGTTGGCCGCGAAAGATGCATTCGAGCAGGCGGGCATCAGCCCGTCTGAAATCAACGTCGCCGAGTTGCACGACGCGACCGCGATTGGCGAGCTAATTACTTTCGAAGGTCTGGGCCTGCGTGAGCCAGGCATGAGCGGCGTTCTCGCGGAGCGCGGCGAGACGTCGCTCGGTGGCTCGATCGTGGTCAATCCGTCGGGCGGTCTGGAGTCGAAGGGACATCCTATCGGCGCGACCGGTCTCGGGCAGATTTTCGAACTCGTCGAGCAACTGCGAGGCAATTGCGGACCGCGTCAGGTCGAAGGTGCCCGCTTTGCGATCCAGGGCAACGGCGGCGGGCTCTGGCGCGTGGAAGAGGCGCTCGAGCATATCGCCATTCTCGGTAAGGCGTGACGCAAGACGCGGCGCGAAGCGCTGCTTTAATGCACGCGTGACAAAGGACGCCGGTTGTTGCCGCGGCGTCTTGTTGTCGTTTGCTGCACGCCGGGGCGTTGCGCAGGTTTCATCATCGTTTGCTAGCCGGAAAACTCGTCGAGGGAGTTGTTCAATGGTCGAAGTCAGTTGGGAACAGAGCGTCGCAATCCTCACGATGAAGGGGACAACGCCGTGGAACGTGATGGACCGCGCCATGCTCGAGCAACTTGGGGCAGCGTTGGCGCGAGCCGTCGCGGATGGCGCGCGGGCCATCGTCCTGACAGGAGCGGGGCGCGTGTTCTCTGCGGGCGGTGACGTCAATACGTTTAACGCGCTGGCGCAGGAAGGCGAAGAAGTGCTTTCCAGCGCCATTGGCATGCTGATGGAGGACGTCGGTAATCCGATCGCGCGCTTTATCGCCGAATCGCCGGTGCCGATTGTCAGCGCCGTGAACGGACCGTGCGCGGGCGGCGCAATGGGGTATGCGCTGGCTGCGGATATTGTGCTTTGCGCGCGTTCAGCCTATTTTCTGGTCGCTCAGGTTGCGCAGCTTGGCGTGGTGCCCGATCTCGGCATTAACTGGGTGATCGCGCGCGCGCTCGGACGTCCGCGCGCCCTTGGCATGGCGTTGCTCGGAGATCGCGTCAGCGGCGAGCTGGCAGAGCAGTGGGGGCTCGTGTGGCGTTGCGTGGACGACGCGGAACTCTTGCCTCACGCGCTGGCGATCGCGCAAAAGCTCGCGGCGCTGCCGAAAGACGCGGTGGTGGAATGCCGGCGGCTCATCGACGGCGCAGGTCAGATGTCGATGAAGCAGTCGCTGGCAGCCGAGCGCGAGGCGCAGCGTGAGCTTGTTCGTTCGTCGTTCTTTCGCGAGGCTTGCGCCAGGTTCGCGGCTAAGTAGCGGGCAGGCGACTGGCGTGGTTCGTGTATCTGCTGATGTTGAGTTGTCTCGTTGAGGTGCTGGCTTTGAAGTGCGGCTTCTTCTAAAAAGGTGCCCCGGTTGACATGCCGGGGCCTCCTTTATTCCGCACTGAATAGTGGCCCGCTCGCCCAGTACTCAAAGATTGCGCGAGATGATGAGTTTCTGGATGTGGCTCGTGCCTTCGTAGATCTTCGTGACGCGCACGTCGCGATAAAAGCGCTCGACAGGGAAGTCGTTCAGATAGCCATAGCCGCCGTGAATCTGCAACGCGTCCGAGCAGACTTTTTCGGCCATCTCGGTTGCAAACAGTTTCGCCATCGACGCTTCCTTCGCGCAGGGCAGGCCCGCCGCGCAGAGCCGCGCCGCGTGAATCACGAATTGATGGGCGATCTCGACCTGGGTGGCCATGTCCGCGAGGTCGAAGGCGACGCCTTGCAATTCGATGATGGGCGCGCCATAGGCTTCACGTTCCTTGGCATAGCGAACTGCGGCGTCGAGAGCCGCGCGCGCGGTTCCGGCCGCGATTGCCGCGATGGCAATGCGCCCCTCGGACATACCGCGCAGCATCTTCTTATAGGCACTGCCTTCCTCGCCGATGATGTTGGCGGCGGGCACGCGGCAGTCGATCAACTGGATCTGCGCGAGATGCGCGGAGCGCTGACCGAGCTTGTTCTCGACGCGCGCGACATGATAACCGGGCTCGGACGTATCGATGATGAACATGCTCGCGCCTTGCTTGCCCGAGCCCTGATCGGTGATGGCGAGCGCCACGCCCACGCCCGCCTTGTTGCCGTTCGAAATGAACTGCTTGGTGCCGTTGAGCACGTAGTGGTCGCCGTCGCGCCGGGCGGACGTGCGGAATGCCGCAGTGTCGGAGCCTGCTTGCGGTTCTGAAAAAAGACCTGCGCCAATCCTCTCGCCCGTTACCATACGCGGTAAGAAGCGCCGCTTCTGTTCTTCCGTGCCCTGTTCCGCGATCAGTCCTGTGATCGTGTTGTGCACGTGGACGATTGTCGCGAAGCCCGAGTCGGCCGCCGCCAGTTCCTCGACGGCCAGACAGTACTCGACAAAAGTGGCGCCCGAGCCACCGTGCGATTCGGGCGCGAGCATGCCGAGGAAGCCCAGCTTCGCGAGCGCACCCAGTTCGTCGGCGGGCCACGCGTGCGTACGGTCACGCTCGGCGGCTGTCGGAGCGACGATTTCCGCCGCGACGGTGCGCGCGGAATCGCGGATCATCACTTCCTGCTCGCTCAGAAAGGCTGCTGATACGTCGGTCATTTTCTCTCTCTCATGGTGGGACGTGTGCGGTGGACCGCGCGTCGAACGCTTCAAGGCACGCCGCGTGGTTGCGCGAGGCGGGCCGCAAGCAGGATGCGTCGCCTCAGCGTGTGCAGCGTGAGGCGCATGCGTGGTGCAGCAGGGGCAGCGCTAGTGGTTGAACGCTCAGCACCTCAGCGAACGCGGCCCCGCGCGACGCCCCGCTTGCGCCTCGCGGCTCACGCCCACTATGAACCCGGCAGACCCCAAGCGCCCCTCTCCTCGTGGGGGGAGGCCGGCTGCGTGTGAGCGGCCCCCCAATCTGGACGGGGGCCGCGCGATGCTGCGTCTCTTATGCTTGACCTGTTACATGCAACGCATGGCGCGGGCGCTTTCGGCGAATGAAATCCAGCGGAATTCAAGTACCGCGCCACAAAACACCCATTCACTATTTCAAGACTTGGAGAGACGTCCATGAGTATCCGCTTTGACGGAAAGGTCGCGCTGATCACCGGCGCGGGCGCGGGCCTTGGCCGCGTACATGCGCTGGCATTCGCGGCGCGCGGCGCGAAGGTCGTGATCAACGATTTCGGCGGCAGCCGCGATGGCACGGGTAGCTCAACCGCAGCGGCGCAGGCGGTAGTCGATGAAATCCGCAACGCCGGCGGCATGGCGATCGCGAACGGCGCAAACGTCGCTGACCCGGCGCAGGTCCAGGGCATGATCGAGCAGACCATGGCCGAGTTCGGCCGCATCGACATTCTGGTCAACAACGCGGGCATCCTGCGTGACAGGAGCTTTGCGAAGCTGCAGCCGGAAGACTTCAAGCTGGTGCTCGACGTCCATCTGAACGGCTCGATCAACTGCTCGAAAGCGGTGTGGGACATCATGCGTGCACAGGAATACGGCCGCATCCTCATGACTACGTCGGCGGCAGGCATGTACGGCAACTTTGGCCAGGCGAACTATGGCGCTGCGAAGATGGCGCTGATCGGGCTGATGAACGTGCTGAGCGTCGAAGGCCGTAAGAACAACATCAAGGTCAATACGATTGCGCCCGTCGCGGCAACGCGTATGACGGAAGACGTGATGTCCGCGGAGGCGCTGCAACGCATTAAGCCGGAGCGCGTGACGCCGGGCGTGCTTTATCTGTGCAGTGAACAGGCGCCTTCGAAGGTGATCCTGGGCGCAGGGGGCGGCACGTTCTCGACCGCGACCATCATGGAGACAGCCCCGGTGCATCTGACCGACGACGAACTCACGCCGGAAGGCGTAGCGGCACGCTTCCCGCAAATCTCCGACTGGAAGACAGCGCGCGCTTATGCAGAGGTGCTGGAGCAGGTCCAGGTGTTTCTCGCGCCTGCGGCTTGATTCGAAGCGGGAATAGATTCGCGTCGGTTGATCCAGGTTTGGCCTGGATCGGATGTGAGCGCCGCGTCCATTGAGGGCGCGGCGACTGATGACGGCGGGGCGGTGCCGCGAGAGGGGCACCCGAGCGTCCCACGCGAGAGCGCGCGGAATAAGACGATTCGCGGACCGAGACCACAAATTGCGGGTCGCACCTTGGGCTTCGTATCGCTTCGTGAAGCGCTGCTCACGGATCTTCCAACGCCGCCAACTTACCGCGGTCCCTGAAAACCCGGCGCTGCACATGCCAAAGCAGCCCCGGGACCCCTCAAGCCGCGAGCGCTCAACCCACGCGCCGCGACTGCCCCGTCCAGTACTTCTCCCGCACATGGCGACGCAACACCTTGCCGACTGCGCTGAGCGGCAGGGCGTCGACGAAGCTGATGCTCTTCGGCGCCTTGAACCGGCCCACAGAGCGCTTAACATGCTCGATCAGCTCCTCGGCACTCACCTGCATATCCTGCTTGAGCACGACTTCCGCATGCACGGTTTCGCCCCATTCGGCGTGCGGAATGCCGATCGCCGTCGACATGCTGACAGCCGGATGCGAATTCAGCGCGGCTTCGACTTCGATCGCGTAGACGTTGAAACCGCCGCTGATGATCACGTCCTTCTTGCGATCGACAATGAACAGATAACCCGCGTCGTCGAGATAGCCGAGGTCGCCCGACTTCCAGAATCCGTCGACGAACTCGGCCGCCGTGCCTTGCGGATTATTGAAGTATCCGCAGATGGTGCCGCGGCAGCGCACGCAGATTTCGCCGGTCTGCCCGGGCGGGACTTCGTTGCCGGCGTCGTCGACGATCTTCAGTTCGATGCCCGTGCCGACGCGGCCCGCCGACGCCAGACGCCCCGTCTCGATGGCCGTCAGGTGGTCGGCTTTCGACAGTATGCCGACAATCTGCAGGCATTCGGTCGCGCCGTAAATCTGCTGGAAGATGTTGCCGAAACGTTTCTGCGCGAGCTCGAGCTTGGCGGGACTCATCGGCGCGCCGCCGTAGTAGATGGTGCTGAGCGACGACAGGTCGTAAGCGGTGGTCTCCTTCACTTCGAGCAGCCGGTAAATCAGCGTGGGCACGAGAAGCGCGTTCGTGATCCGCTCGGTCTGCACGTTGACGCACCATTGCCGCAGGTCGGGGACGTTCTGTGTGACATTGCAGCCGCCACGAAAGTAAGTGGGCAGCACGCTGAAACCCGAAGCGTGGCTGATGGGCGCCATGTGCAAATTGCGCGTCGTGTCGCGGAACGTTTGCTCGTTCTCGAAATAGGACGCGTCGCGCATGGCCATCCAGTTGTCGATCGTGTATTGCGCGCACTTGCTTTTGCCCGTGGTGCCGCCCGTGAAGCGATAGATCAGAATATCGTTCAACGTGTCGCTTTCCACTGCCGGATTGGCGTCGCTGCTGTCTTCGACGAGTTCCCAGAAGCAGCGCAACCCTTCGCGCGGGGACTCGGGGCGATCCATGCAGACTACCGTGATGCCGCGTTCCGTCAGGATGTCGAAGTAGCTCGCCAGAAGCGAATTTTCGATGAACACGACTTTCGGCTTGATGAAGTCCACTTGCCAGCAATGCTCTTCGAGCGAATCGCGAAAGTTCGTGTAGACCGCGCCGGCTTCCCCTTTGAGTGCCGTCCACGCGTGCAGCAGCGACATGTTGTCGTTGTCGAGCAGGCACATGTATGCGTCGCCACGGCGCAGATTCAGGCGCTCGCGCATCATGTTGACGATCTTGTTGGTCAACAGATGCAACTCTTTAAACGTATATCGTCTCTGCCGCTCGATATTCACCAGCGCTTCGTTGTCCGGATACCGCATGGCGGTATAGCCGAACGTCCGTGCAAAGTTCATTTTCATCTCGTGTCTCCTGATTCTTGTCGTCGGCCCGGCGCGTGTGCGCCGAGCCTATGCGGTCGAGCACTGCGTCGATTTTAGGCACTTGCGATTCGCGCCGCCCCTTTCTTTTCGCGGGGTCGATTTCGCGCACACACGGCCGCGCGCAACAAGTTCGCCGCCGCGCCGCGAGCGCCCGGCGTTTTCGCTTCCTTTGATCGCCGAAATTTCCGAATGGCTTTCGCACCCATCCCATGTAAACCCGGCCCCCCTCCTTTTTACAGGGGATAGAGACGCTGGCGGCTGGCACCCTCTGTCATGGCAATCCGCATCGGGTAACGGCTGCACGGTTCACCGGCTGCTGGAGAGCTATGGGGCGGAGGCGTCGCGGCACCAATTGCGCGAGCGTTACCGGGGGAGGGCGCGAGCGGATGGAGTCGCTCGCGGTTAAAACAAGAGGAGACAAGCAGATGTTCGGCAGAAACAAGAAAGACCGCGGGGCAACGACCCTGCCGCGCCTCACCGTGCTGGCCAGCGTGATCGCGGCCACAGTTCCGCTGCACGCCTACGCGTTCAGGTTCGATACCGGTTCATCGGACTGGGAAGTGAACTGGGACAACACGATCAGTTATAACCTCGGCATGCGCGCCCGGAGCATCGATCCCATGATCGGCAACAACCCGAATTACGACGACGGCGACTACAAGTTCCGTCACGCCGGGGACATCGTCACGAATCGTCTCTCCGTGCTTTCAGAGTTGACGGCCGCGTATCAGGGCTACGTGGGTATCCGTCTTTCCGCTTCGGCATGGAAGGACTTTGCGTATGGCAGCGGCAACGTAACGAACCCGGGCATGTACGCGCCCGGCGTCTCATACCAGTCGTTACGCGCGTATCCGAACGGCACCTACGGTTCATACACGAACCGCTACTACGTGCAAGGCGCGCAACTGCTCGACGGCTTCGCTTTTTACAACACGCAGATTGCCGGCCGTGGGGTCTACCTGAAGGGCGGCCAGTTCACCGAGTATTGGGGCAATTCGCTGCTGTCTCCCACGCAGGGCATCTCATACGCCCAAGGCGCGACGGACGGCATCAAGGCCTACAACTCGCCGGGCACGCAGACGAAAGAGCTTCTGTTGCCGCGTCCGCAAATCAGCATGACGGCGCAGCTCACGCCGGAAATTTCGCTGTCGGGCCAGTATCAACTCGGCTGGACCCACAACCGGCTGCCGACCGGAGGCACCTACATCGAGGCGAACGACGCCGTCGCGCAAGGGCCGTCGGGTCTTTTCATCACCACGTTGCCAGGCGCCGTGCGCCCGATTCTCGGCTTGCCGCCAGGCGGGCCATTCGGCTATGTGATTCCGCAAGGTCCGTCGATCAAGCCGCCGCAGGTCGATAACAACTTCGGCATCAAGGTCGGCTGGACGCCGCAGTTCCTGAGCGGCAACGTGGGCTTCTATTTCCGGCGGCTTGACGAAACGCAACCTTGGGTGCTCGCGAACTGGCGGACCATCCCCGCGCTTCGCACGTCGCTGCCGACCGACTACCACCTCGCCTATAACCGCGGCGTGCAATTGTTCGGTTTCAGCTACGACACGACGGTCGGGGATGCGGCCGTGGGCTTCGAGGCTTCGTACCGTCACAACACCGCGCTCAATACCGCGCTCAGCCCGAACATCGCGAACCAGACAGCCGGTGCGAAGGGCGACATCCTCAATATCGTGACCAACGCGATCATACCGTTGTCGCGCACGCCGCTCTGGCAGACCGGCACGCTCACGGCGGAACTCGGCTATACGCGTCTGCTGTCAGTCACGCAGAACGCGTCGCTCTTCAATGGCGTCGGCTATGCGGGATGCCCGAGCAACAACAAATGGAACGGCTGTTCCACGAAGGACTACGTGGGCGCGGGCGTCGTGTTCTCGCCGCAGTGGCTGCAAGTGTTTCCCGGCGTCGACCTGAGCATGCCGACGTCACTCTCCGGTGGCCTGTACGGCACGACGCCTATCAATCCGGGGCCGTCCGCCGGCGCACAGGGCTTCTTCACTTATTCGATCGGCGTTCAGGCGCTGATCCGTCAGCGCGCGACGCTGACATTGTCCTACATCGGCTATCACGCACACGTGAACGGCACCGCCGTCACGCCGAGTGGTTTGTCGTACAACAGCACCGGCAACGGTCTGATCGACCTCAACGACCGTCCGTGGGTCTCGCTGACCTTCCAGTCGTCGTTCTGAGGGATTCATTGCAAACAGGAGAAAGACCTATGAAAACTCTGCTTCATGTGGCAGCGGCCGGCCTCGTGACCTTGCACGCCGCCGGCGCATGGGCGGCTGTGTCGGCCGACGAGGCGAAGCAGCTCGGCACCACGCTCACCGCGTTCGGCGCGCAGAAGGCGGCCAGCGCGGACGGCGCCATCCCCGAGTACACCGGCGGTCTGACTACGGCGCCCGCGGGTTATTCGCCGAAAAGCGGCAAATGGCCGGACCCGTTCAAGAGCGAGAAGCCGACCGCGAGCATCACCGCGACGAACATGGCGCAGTACGCGGACCATCTGACGCCGGGCGTTCAGGCGCTGCTCAAGCGCTTTCCCGAGTATCGCGTGGATGTGTATCCGACCCATCGCTCCGTGTCGTATCCGCAATGGGTTCTCGACAACACGGCGAAGAACGCGACCAATGCGAAGCTCGTCGGGAAAGTTGAGGGCGACGGCGTTGAAGGCGCGTTCGGCGGCGTGCCGTTCCCGATTCCGAAGAACGGCTATGAGGTGATGTGGAATGCGCTGCTGAGCTACCAGCGCACGCAGTTCTCGGTGACGAATTTTGGCGGCTGGCTTATCGATACATCGGGTGGCCGCACGCAGCTTCCCGTGCTGAACTTCATCGAGTATCGCCCGTATTACGACCAGAAGAACGCCGACAGCAAAGAGGGTTATCCGTACGATCGCCTGTGGGCTCAAATTCAGACGCCGCCGACGCTCGCGGGTCAGACCGCGCTGGTT
Organism: Paraburkholderia sp. RL17-368-BIF-A; assembly: GCF_046054045.1. Classification (NCBI taxonomy): domain Bacteria; kingdom Pseudomonadati; phylum Pseudomonadota; class Betaproteobacteria; order Burkholderiales; family Burkholderiaceae; genus Paraburkholderia; species Paraburkholderia sp. RL17-368-BIF-A. The sequence goes on along the minus strand of NZ_JARESN010000021.1, from coordinate 60,966 downwards.
AACTACTCGATGAACTATTCCGAACGCGATCAGGAAAGCTGGGCGTATTTTCCCGCACAGCGCCGCGTGCGTATGGCGCCCGACTACAAGTACGACACGCCGGCGGCGAGCTACGGCGGCGTCGAGTTCTGGGACGAGGCGGGTATGTTCCGCGGCCGTATGGACCGCTTCGACTTCAAGCTGGTCGGTAAGAAGGAGCTGATCGTTCCATACAACAACTATCGCCTCGCGCAGCTTTCCGCCGACGACGTACTGGGCCAGAAGAACGTCAAGCCTGATGCAATGCGCTGGGAGCGTCATCGCGTGTGGGTCGTGGAAGCGACCTTGAAATCTGGAGCTCGCCACGCGTACGCCAAACGAGTGCTCTATGTGGATGAGGATAGCTGGGCCTTCGTGGAAGCGGATGGTTATGGGCATGACGGCAAGCTGTGGCGCGTCGGTCTTACGCATACGTTCCCGTTCTACGACGGCGGCGGCATCTATACCTTCCAGAACAATTTTTACGATCTGGAAAAGGGCAATTACTTCATCACGGGCGTGACGGCCGAAAACGGTCAGCCGCTGGTGCGCGTGTCCGACAAGCTTGACAAGCCGAATCTCTTCACGCCGGCAGGCATGGCGGGAACCGGATTGCGCTAACACGCGAAGCGTCGCTGATGACGAGCGAAGCCCGCGTTCCCGACGCCGCGCCGGCCCAACGCTGGCGCGGACTTGGGAATCGCTGCTTGGAACCGCAAGTGCAAGTGCAAGTGCAAGCGCAAGTGCAAGGAATACGATGCTTCAAATGAAACCTGGGAGAACTGCGCGCGCTGCGTCGCTGCTGATCGCGGTCGTCGTTGCTTGCGCATCGGGCGCGCGTGCGGCGCAGGACGCACCCGCCGTGGCCGCCGCAGGCAAGGCTTCGTTCGTCGATCCGCTCGACGCCCCCGCGCTGATGCACCCAAACGTAGCCGGGCGGCCCGTTATTGCGGTTTCACGAGCCGGCTCGCGTGTGGTTGCGGTCGGCATGCGCGGTTTGATCATCGTTTCGGATGACGAAGGGAAGAACTGGCGGCAGGTCGTCGTTCCGGTTCGCAGCGATCTGCTTGCGCTGAACTTTCCCACCGCGCAGGAAGGCTGGGCGGTCGGCCACGACGGCGTAGTGCTGCACACCGCGGACGCCGGCAACACATGGGCGCGTCAGTTCGACGGGCGCATGGCCGCCGCCTCGCTGCAGGCGTCGTATCAAACGAGAATCGCGCGCGGCGACGCCACGTTGCAGCCTTATCTCGACCAGGTCGCGCTGAACTACAAGCAGGGGCCGTCGCTGCCTCTTCTCAGCGTATGGTTCAACGACTCGCAGCATGGCATGGCGGTCGGGCCGTTCGGTTCGGCCATCGCCACTGACGACGGCGGCAAGACCTGGGTGTCGATGCTAGAACGCATCGACAATCCGCAGTTTCTGCATCTGAACGCGATTCGCGGCATCGGGGGCCATGTTTTCATTGCGGGCGAGAAGGGCACGGTGCTCCGCCTCGACAAAGCGACCGGCAAGTTCGCCGCGATCAAGACAGGCTACGCGGGCAGCTTCTTCGGTATCGCGGGAGACGAGCGCGCGGTCTTCGCCTACGGCATGCGCGGCACGATCTACCGCAGCATCGATTCCGGCATGAGCTGGGCAGCGATCAAAAGTCCGCTGCATGGCGCGGTCACGAGCGCCGCGCCGATAGAAGGGCGCCGCACTGTCGTGTTCGTCACTTCCAGCGGCGAGGCGGTGCGCTACGACGAGACCGTCGACACGTTCAGCCCTCTGAAAACGCGCGGAGCCTCGGCACTGACGGACGTGGTCCCACTCACCGCCGGCACGCTCGTGTTCACGTCGCTGAACGGGCCAAGCCTCGTCCCGGCGCAGTGACGACCCGTGGAACCAGTCAAAAGAGTATCGCTATGAGTCTTCAATCCCCACGTGGCGACGCCACGCCGGTCATGCGCTCCCGGGCGGAATTCGAGGCGAAATCCGGTTCGCGGCTCGAATGCCTGATTTTCAACAACCGGCTCTGGATTGTGGCGGTGTGCGTCCTGTTGACCGTGCTGCTCGGCTTCCAGGCAACGCGTTCGAACGTCAGCGCAAGCTACGAACGGATGATGCCGCAGTCGAGTCCGTTCATCCGCAACTATCTCGCGAACATCGACTCGCTGCGCTCGCTCGGCAACTCTGTGCGCGTGGTCGTCGAGAATCGCAACGGCACGATCTACGACCCCGTGTACCTCAAGTCGCTGCGTGAGATTAACGACCGCGCGTATCTGTTGCCCGGCGTCGACCGCGCCTTCGTGAAGTCGCTCTGGATGCCCGTGGTGCGCTGGGCGGAAGTGACGGAAACGGGCTTTCAGGGCGGCCCGGTGATGCCCGACGACTACGACGGCTCGCCCCAAGGCATCGCGAAGCTGCGCCAGAACGTGGCGCGTGCGGGCATCGTCGGCTCGCTCATCGGCGACGATCTGCGCTCGAGCACGGTCTTCTTGCCGCTGCTCGATCATTACGCGGACAGCGGCAAACCGCTCGATGCCCGCGCGTTGCATGACGCGCTCGAACAGATTCGGCACGACTATGCGCGCGATGGCATTGAGATTCACGTTATCGGCTTCGCGCAGCTCGTGGGCGATCTCATACAGGGGCTGCTGCAAGTCGCGCTTTATTTCGCCGCGGCCGCCGCGCTCGCCACCGCGGCAATCTATGCGTACACGCGCTGCGTGCGCAGCACCGCGCTGGTGGTGGGCTGTTCGCTCACGGCAGTGGTCTGGCAACTGGGCATCGTGCATATGCTCGGCGTCGACCTCGATCCGTACTCGATCCTCGTGCCGTTCCTGATCTTCGCGATCGGCGTGTCGCACGGCGCGCAAAAAATGAACGGCATCATGCAGGACGTCGGACGCGGCACCGATCGCTATGTCGCCGCGCGCTACACGTTCCGGCGCCTGTTTCTCGCCGGGCTGACAGCGCTGCTCGCCGACGCCGTCGGATTCGCAGTGCTGATGCTGATCGACATTCCGGTGATACGCGGTCTCGCAATAGCCGCGAGCGCCGGTGTCGCGGTGCTGATCTTCACGAATCTCGTCTTCCTGCCCGTGATGCTTTCGTACACGGGCGTCAGTGCCGCGGCAGCGGCGCGCAGCCTGAGCGCGGGCAACCGGCATCTGTTGGCAACGCTGCTCGTGCCGTTCACGCGGCGCGGACCGGCGTGTATCGCCATCGGCTGTGCAGCGGCGCTGCTGGTGGGCGGCCTGGTCGTCGCGCAGCATCTGAAGATCGGCGACCTCGACCCCGGCGCGCCGGAACTGCGTGCAAATTCGCGATACAACCGCGACAACGCTTACATCACACACCACTATGGACTGTCGACGGACCAGTTTGCCGTGATCGTCAAGACGCGGCCAGGCGGCATCAACGATTATCAGACGCTGATGGAGATGGACAATCTCGAACAGATGTTGCGCGACGTGGACGGCGTGCAGACCACGCAATCCATCAGCGGTATCAGTCGCCGCAATACGGCCGCGGGTTTTGAAGGCGATCCGCGCTGGATGACGATCAGCCGCGATCCGTTCGTCTCGACGGACGCCGTAAATAACGCCTACGTCGCCAATCCGGAACTCGTCAATGGTGCACGCTCGGTGGCGCCTGTGATTGCGTATCTGGCCGATCACAAGGCGAAGACGCTCGAGCAGGTGGTGAGGGCGGTCGAAGGTTTTGCCGCGCAACACGACACGGCCACGCTGCAGTTCCTGCCGGCTGCCGGCAGCGCGGGCATCGAGGCGGCCACCAACATCGCCGTCGAGAAGGCGAACCGGATGATGCTGTTACTCGTGTATGGCGCTGTGGTCGCGCTATGTTTCGTGACCTTCAGGAACTGGCGCGCGGTGGTGGTGGCCGTGGTGCCGCTCGTGCTGACGTCGATCTTGTGCGAGGCGCTGATGGTTGCGCTCGGCATCGGCGTAAAGGTCGCGACGTTGCCGGTAACGGCGCTCGGCGTGGGTATCGGTGTCGACTATGCGCTGTATCTGGTGAGCATCCAGCTGGCGCTTCAACGACAGGGCGCGACGCTCGAAGCGGCATATCGTGAGGCATTGGGTTTCACGGGCAAGGTGATCGCGCTGATCGGCGTGACGCTGGCGGCGGCAGTCGTCACATGGGCATGGTCGCCGATCAAATTCCAGGCCGACATGGGCGTGCTGCTGACTTTCATGTTCGTATGGAACATGGTGGGGGCGCTTGTGCTGATTCCGGCGCTGTCGCATCTTCTGCTGCAGCGGGCGCCGGCGGGGCGTAGTAGTTGTGCGCATGCGATGGCTGAGTAACAGGTGGCTGTGGCTAAGGGCTAGCGATCAAGGGTTGCGGCGCTCGGCAGCCGCAACGTCGCAGGAGCTGTCCTGTCATGCGACGGCCGACTAACGGCTAATGACTAACGGTTGCTGTGCTTAGCGGCGACATTGGCGCACGCGGCGCGCACCCGCGGGCTCCGGCGGCTGCGTGCCGCCAAAGCTGCGCTCCCACACATGCGTCCACGGGCGCAGCGCGCCAGCCGGACCACTCAGCCGATGAGCTTCTGATTGCGCGCCCAAACCATCGCGTCGTAGCGTCGCGAGACGCCAAGCTTGCAGAACACATTGCGCAGATTCCACTTCACCGTTTCGACAGTAATATCGAGCGCTAACGCGATGCGCTTGTTCGACATGGCTTGCCCAACGAGCCCGAGAATCTGCACCTCCCGCTGCGTGAGCTTCGTGTGGCTATTGCGCTCGCTGCTGCGTGGTCCAGGCGTGGAAACAGCGCGTCCCGGCGGTGGTTCCACCGGGTAGGTGCCCAACAGATCGTGCGCAAACTGCAGTGCGGGACCTTGCAGAACTTGTGCGCCTACTGTCAGCGCGAGTTCGTCGCGCGCAAGGGTTCCTTCGTCAAGGAACGTACGCATGAGTCCGTAGCGGCACCCGTCTTGCACGGCCCGGTTGCGCGATGCCATTGCCTCGTTGACGCGGCCAAGTCGCGCAAGCGTATGTGCGCTCAGCAGGTCGATCTGCGTAAGAACACGGCCGCGCGCAATCGACAGAGCATACCGGCGCCCAGTCTCCAGTGCTTTGTGTGCGCGTTCCGGATCGCTGGAAAGATGCACGCGTGCACGTGAGAGTTCAGTGGCGAGCGGTATCTCCATCAGAAACGCCTGACTGTGCCGATAGCGGGCGGCGAGCGTGTCGAGCGTTTGCATAAGCGACTCTGCATCGGCCAGGTTGCCGCAGCTTGCGTGAATGCGGATTTGCTCGGCGAGCATCAGCGCGAGCGGTCGATCAAAGCCGAGGCCGCGAAAACGTGCGGCCTGCTCCCGAAGAAACGCGAGGGCCGTTTCGGCACCTTCCTGAAGCAGATCGAGCCGCGCGCGACACAACGATGCAAACACGGTGACCTCGACACCGGATGACTCGAGTAGGCCATGCCGATTCGCAAGCGTCGCGCGTGCGTCGTCGATCTGATTCAGTTCGTATTGAGCGTCGGCGAGAAACGCCGCGCAGACGTTGGCGCAAACCGACCGCTCGCCGGAGGTTTTCACGGCGCGGGCATACAGCGTTGTCGTAAAGCGAGCCGCTTCGCGTGCGTTTCCTTCGAGCAGCAAGGCCAGCGCGTAGGTGCTCTCTGCGATGATCGTGATGTCGTTGTTGCGGTCGGCAGCCTGGATCGGCTCGCTTGCGAGTACCGTGCGCGCCCGCGCGTAGCGACCCGCCGCTGCATACGATACCGACAATGCGGACAGTCTCAGATAACGCAGAAACGGATTGCCGGTCGTGTCGACGCGATGCGATTCGAGCAGAGCGATAGCTTGCTGCGCGTCGTCCCGCTGCAGCGCGATGACGGCGCGCACGAGCGGCAGTGTGCGTGCCGCGCCGGGCCAACGTTGTGCGTCGTCGATGTCCAACTGGTCGAGTTGTGCTTCCGCGTGGTCGGGGAACGCAGTCATCGAAATTGCGAGGCATGCGAGTTCGGCAAGATCGGGATGATCGAGCAGCGTTTCGCGCGGCAGCCGCTCGAGCAGCTTGAGAAGCGGACCGAAGTAGCCGAGCGTCCACGTCGCCGGGCCCGCGCGTTCGATCACCTGCGCGGCGAGTTCGACGTCGCCAGCAAGACTCGCGTGACGCACCGCCTCCGTGAGCAGATTGTGGTTGGCGAACCACTGGCTCGCGCGCCGATGCAGGTGCGCCACTGCGCCGGCGCCGCGCCGTTCGATGCGCGTGTCGAGGAACTCGCCGAATACCCGGTGAAAGCGGAACCAGGACATGTCGTCGTCCAGATCGACGCGCTGAAGCGGCAGGTTCTCCAGCTCGACGCGAGAGAGCAGCTCGGCGGCTCGCGGATTGCCCGTGACGAAGGCCGAAAGCGACGCATTGAAGCGCCGGAAAATCGACATGTCCTCGCAAAACGTGACGAGTTCCGCCGGCAGGGTGGCCATCACTTCTTCGCTGAGCCACGTTTGCAGATCGTTCGAGCGCCACACCAGATGGCGCAGCCGGTTGCGCACGCCTGGGCGGTTGCGCAGCATGATCGCGATCAGTTGCAGGCACGATGGCCAGCCGCCTGTCAGGTCGTGGACCATGCTGGTGTCGTCGGCGCTGATAGTGCCGGCGCCCAGGTTGCCTTCGAGAAAGCTGCGCGTTTCGGTAGAAGAGAAGAGCAGCCCTGTGCCGTCGAGTTCAACTAGCTGATCCATCACCCGAAGGCGGCTCAATCCAAGCGGAGGAACGGCGCGCGATGCAATCAGCAGGTGCAGATTGGGCGGGCACCGTTCGAGCAACTGCCTGATCAACTCGTGAGCGCGCGGATCTTCGACATGGTGGTAGTCGTCGAGGATCAGATACAGGTCGTCCGCCAACGGCTCGATCACGCTCAATATGGACCCCACCGCGTGGTCGATCGAGACCATGCGGGCGCGTTTGCAGGGCAGTTCCCGCCCGCTCGCAGCGCCGAGATTTTGCACTGCCGCCAATAGCGCAAAGCAGAAGTCGGCGAAGCCTTTGTCGTCGCTGGTCAGCGAAAGCCACGCGACGCGCCTGTTGTTCTCCATGCACCGCTGGCGCCATTGCGCGAGCAGCGTGGTCTTGCCGTAGCCCGCGCTTCCAGTGATTAGCGCCAGCGTGCGTTGCTCGATTTGCGCGAGCTGCGCCAAAAGGCTGGCGCGCGCAACGTGTTGTATGCCGATGCGCGGCGGCGCGAACCGCGTCTCGATCAGTAGTCTGTTGAATGGCATCGTCAAAGCGTCGTCAGCGGCGAGTGGTGCTCAAGCCTGGGTTGAACCGGGCTGTGGGCCGTCCGGTTTCGCCCTTCGCGCGACCGGCTTGTGACCGGTAGCGCCCCATCGGGATACAGCGAGTGTACGGCCCGCCAGAGTGATGTCCGCCCCCCTCGTTTGGAGGGGGATGATTGGAGACGCCGAGCGTGGGTGCTCCGAGAAATCCCACGGAAGGGGCGCCTGGATGCGGGCGGATCTAGACTTGTTTTCCGCTGGCGTCGTCACGCAGCAAGAGCGATATAGGGGGAAACCATGAAGCGATGTTTGCGCGTGCTGTGTGCCGTCGTCCTGTCGCTGATCGCGTGCGCCGTGCCGTGGGCTGCGGCGCAAGGCACGCCGGCCGTGCCTGGTGCGGTCGCCGTCACCGTCGACAATTTCGAGCGCGCCGAGTCGGACATGTATTTCGCGTCCCTAGCCAGGCAAGGCGCTTTCGGCAAGCTGTTTCACTATCGCGAACTGATGCCGGTCGAACGGCAAGCCGTCGTGCGTCCGAACCGCGACACGCTTTACTCTGTCGGCGTTTTCGATCTCGATGCCGGCTCCGTCACCATCACGCTGCCGGATGCCGGCACACGCTTTCGCTCCGTCGCGGCCATCAGCGAGGACAACTACGTGCCCGTCGTGGCTTACGGCAATGGGCCCTACACGTTCACGCGCGAGCAGATCGGCACGCGCTACCTGCTGATCGGCGTTCGCATGCGAGCCGATGTGCGCGATCCCGCGGACCTGCGGGCGGCGCATGCGTTGCAGGACGGCATCGGGCTGCAGCAGGCCGCGCCGGGAAGCTTCGAGGCGCCCGCGTGGGACAAGGTGAGCCAGAAGCGCGTCCGCGAGGCGCTGGTTGCGCTCGGCGAAACGCTGCCCGATCTCAACGGCGCATTCGGCACGCGGGGCCAGGTGTCGCCCGTGCGTCATCTGATCGGCACCGCTATCGCAATGGGCGGCAATCCGGATAAGGACGCGGTGTACCTGAACGTCACGCCTCCGCGCAACGACGGCTACACCGTCTATCGGCTGAAAGTAGCGGACGTTCCCGTGAACGGCTTCTGGTCGATCAGCGTGTACAACGCCAAAGGCTTTTTCGAGCCCAACGCTCAGGGCGCTTATACGGTCGACAACGTCCTGGCGAAGAAAGATGCCGACGGAACGATAGCCGTGCAATTCGGCGGCTGTGACGGCACAGCGCCGAACTGTCTGCCTATTACGCCCGGCTGGAACTATATGGTCCGCATGTACCGACCTCGCGCGGAGGTATTGGACGGCCGCTGGACGTTTCCCGCAGCGCAGACGCTCTGAAAAGCGGCATGCAAATCTAGGACCATTCGCCGAGGAACTCATGAATCGAGCGCTCCGGGCATGGCGTTTATGCTGTGCACTTGTTCTTGCGAGCCTTCTGCTGCAATCGGTCGTTGCGCAGACAGTTGCGGCGGCACCGCCTGCGGCTGCGATCGTGCAAGCCGCTGACGACGGCTCGCGCATCCGTGACGCATTCGAAGCCGCAGTCTGGGGCATGCCGATGGTCAGCGTGGACGCGATGCGCGACGCGTATTTTCACGACGCGGGAGCGCGTTACAACGACATCGTCTACTGGTCGCGTCCGGCCGACTGGAAGAACCAGACGTCCACGCCCAACTCGTCATCGCTTTACGTCTACTTCAATTACAACCTGAAGGACGGCCCGCTCGTCGTGACCATTCCCGACGCGGATGGCGTCGGCGTATTCGGCAGCGTGCTCGACGCGTGGCAGATACCGCTCGCCGACATTGGCCAGGACGGAGAAGACCACGGCAAACGCGCGCGCTACCTGTTGCTGCCACCTGGGTTCGAAGGCGAGGTGCCGACGGGTTACATTCCTGTTCCGGCCAACACCTACAACGGCTACGCGCTGATTCGCGTGACGCCGGCCACGATGTCGGCGGGCGGGCTCAGCCAGGCCAATGCCTTCATCGAGAAATTGCATGTGGCGAGTCTGTCCGATGCATCGCGCGACACGCCGCAGCGTTTCATCAAAATGGACGGAAAGGTATCTGACGGTATCGTGCAGTTCGACGACACCTATTTCGTCCGGCTGACGCGCATGGTGAACGAGGAGCCGCCTCTGCCGCGCGACGCTGGCGTTTATGCGCGGTTGCAGGCGCTTGGCATCGAACCGGGTAAGCCGTTTGCTCCGGACCCAACTACGCGCGCGCAATTGCGCGCGGCGGCCAGTCTCGCTCGAGCTAGCTTCCGCCAGACGCTTCTATCGGGCGCGCGCGCGTGGTGGCCCGGTTCGCAGTGGGGCACGTCCTCGCCGGTTCCATTAGCTGTCAAAACCCGTTTCACGTTTGACGATGGAAGCGGCATCGACACCGCCATGCGCGGTGCACTTTACTTCCTGGCCGATGCACCGCCGAAAAAGCTCGGCAAGGCGACTTTCTATTTGACAACTTGGCGCGACAAGAACGGCCAGTTGCTCGACGGATCGACTCAATATCGTCTGCGGGTCCCGCCGCAAGTGCCCGCGCGGCAGTTCTGGGCCGTGAACGTGTACGACGGCGAGACCTGCGGATTCATCCGTGGCGCACTGCGCGTTGGCGCGGACTCCTACGACAAGACACTTCGGCGCAACGCGGACGGCTCCGTCGACATTGACTTCGGGCCCGTGCCGCCAGCCGGACACGCGACAAACTGGATCTACACGGCGCCCGGCAAACCGTGGTTCGCCGCGTTCCGGCTGTACGGACCGGAAGCGGCGATTTTCGACAAGTCGTGGAGCTTGCCCGATATTGCGCGAGAGTAGGGTCGATCATTCCGGACCGGGGTATCAACGATTAAGCAGCGGTTGGCTTGCAGCGTGAGCGCGTCATGCTGTCGGCGCGCAAGACTGACGAACTGCTTGATGCGATGAAGCGTGCGCATTCACGAGGCATCGAGGCCGACTGCATCGCCTCCGCCGACGCATGTGAAGACGCTATCCCGCGAGTCGCGCTCAATACGCTGGCCGCCTTCGGCCGCGTCAACATCCTCGTGAACAATGCAAGGGCGACGTGGGGCGCGCCCGCCGAGCACTCAACGATCTTCGCGTAAGCGTAACCGCTCGCCATTCCCCGACCCCCAAAAAAGGTAGGGGCGTACACCGGCGCACGGCCCCTATGATGAATCGTCAAAGTTCGCCGATGCGGCGAAAACAACAGAAGACGAAAAGGAGCAGACATGACGCGCAAAGTGGTAGTGGCCGGAGTGGGGATGGTTCCCTTCACGAAGCCTGGCGCCAGCGAGACTTACGATCTGATGGGCGCCCGCGCAGCGCGACTTGCGCTCGACGACGCCGGCGTCGAATATCAGGCAATCGAGCAGGCGTATGCGGGTTTCGTCTACGGCGACTCGACTGCGGGACAGCGTGCGCTGTATCACGTCGGCATGACGGGTGTGCCGATCATCAACGTGAACAACAACTGCTCGACGGGATCGACGGGACTGTATCTGGCTCGCCAGGCAATCGCGTCCGGTGCGGTGGAGATTGCGCTCGTCGTCGGCTTCGAACAGATGAACCCTGGCGCGCTCAATAGCTGTTTCACCGACCGGCCGCTGCCGCTCGACCTCTTCTTCGATCAATGCGATCGTCTCGGTGTGCCGCCCGAAGTGCCGCCCGCATTGCGCATCTTCGGCGGCGCGGGCATGGAACACATGAAGCGCTTCGGCACGCCGCTCGAATCGTTCGCAAAGATTCGCGCGAAGGCGAGCCGGCATGCGTCGAACAATCCGCTGGCTGTGTTTCGTCAGGTCCTTACTCCTGAAGAAGTGCTCGCCGACAAGGTGATGTGGCCCGGCGTGATGACGCGTCTGATGGCTTGCCCGCCGACTTGTGGCGCGGCAGCCGCCGTGCTGTGCAGCGAGGAATATGCGCAGAAGCACAAGCTTGACTCGCGTGTGTGGATTGCCGCCCAGGCATTGACGACCGATCGCCCGATCGCGCTCGAAGGCGACGACTTGCGCTATGTGGCCGGTTATGGGCTAGCGAAAGAAGCGGCGGACAAGGTTTACGAAGCGGCGGGTGTCGGTGCGGAAGACGTCGATGTCGTCGAACTTCACGACTGTTTCGCGCACAACGAACTGATCATGTACGAAGCGCTCGGTCTGTGCCCCGAGGGAGACGCCGCGAAGTTCATCGACGCGGGCGACAACACCTATGGCGGCCGCTATGTCGTCAACCCGTCGGGCGGACTGTTGTCGAAAGGACATCCGATCGGAGCGACAGGGCTCGCGCAATGCAGCGAACTTGTCCAGCAGCTACGCGGCAATGCGGGAAAGCGCCAGGTCGACGGCGCGCGCGTCGCGTTGCAACACAACGTCGGTCTCGGCGGCGCGTGCGTCGTGACGATGTACCGCATCTGATCCGGAGAAACCCATGGATTTCCAACCCGATCCGGGGCTGGACACGTTTCGCGAGGAAGTGCGGGCGTTCCTGCACGAGCATTTGCCCGACGAGCTTCGCGACACAGGGATCGGCCGGGTTCGGTCCTCGCGCGAACATATCAGGCGCTGGCAACGCATTCTGAACGCGCGAGGGTGGGGCGCGCCCTATTGGGCACGCGAGCATGGCGGCACCGGTTGGACGGTGCAGCAGCGTCTCGCATTCGACGAAGAGTGTGCAACGGTCGGCGCGCCAACGCAGGACTTTTTGGCGCAAAAGCTGCTGGGCCCCGCACTCAACGCGTTTGCGTCGAAGGAGCAATGGGACGAACACGTCGCGCGCATTGTGACTGGCGAGCGTCTGTGGTGTCAGGGTTTTTCCGAGCCGGGAGCGGGCTCCGACCTCGCATCGCTGCGTACCAGCGCGCAGCAGGACGGTGATCATTACATCGTGAACGGTCAGAAGATCTGGACGAGCTATGCACACGAAGCCGACTGGATCTTTTTGCTCGTGCGCACGGATAGTACCGTCAAGAAGCAGGCCGGCATCAGTTTTCTGCTCGCCGACATGAACACGCCGGGTATCGCGGTGCGGCCGATTCTCAGCATCGACGGCTGCCACCATCTGAACGAGGTCTTTCTGGACAACGTGCGTGTGCCGCGGAGCAATCTTGTAGGCGGCGAGGGCGACGGATGGAAGATCACCAAGTTTCTGCTGAACAACGAACATGCCGGTGCTGCCGAATTGCCGGTTCTGCGCCGGTGCATGACGCGACTCAAAGCGCTGGCGCTGAGTCGGTCGGTCGATGGGCGGCGCCTCATCGAAGATCGCGGCTTTGCGTTGAAGCTTGCGCGTCTCGAAGCCGAGCTTGATGCGATCGTCATGATGGCGCAGCGCGTCGCGGCCATGGAGCAGGATCACAGCCCAGCTGCGCACGCGCTCGGTTCGATGCTCAAGGTTCGCGGCACCGAATTGCAGCAGAAGCTTACGGAGTACCTGGTCGAAGCGCTCGGCGAGGATGGGGCGCTGGCTTATCCCGAGCCGCACGATACGGCGGATAAGGAACCGTTGCCGCGCGAGGATAGCGGCCGCGGCATCGCCACGGAAATGTTTTTCCGCCGCGCCGCGACCATTTACGGCGGCGCGAGCGAGGTGCAGCGCGGCATCATCGCTAAAACGCTGTTTCAACTCTGAGAGAAGAACTGGTTATGAATTTCAATCTCGACTCAGAGCAGCAGATGCTGCAGGACAGCGTGCGTCGCTTTATCGTCCGTGACTACAGCTTCGAGACGCGCAACGCCGCGCTGGCAGTGGGAAGCGCGTGCAGCGAGCCGCATTGGCGTACGTTTGCCGACAACGGCTGGCTTGCGGCGGCGCTGCCCGAGGCCCACGGTGGTCTCGGCGGCACAGTGATAGAGACGGTATTGATCGCGCAGGAATTCGGCCGAGCACTGGTTCTCGAACCGTATATGGGCTGTGCGGTGCTGGGCGCGCAGGTTGTCGTCGCGGCCGGCACGCCCGCGCAATGCGACAGTCTGTTGCCGTCCGCTGCCGACGGCGCGCGAAGACTGGCGCTCGCCCACGCAGAGGTGCAACGAGGCGTGCTCGCGGCGACCGTGCAGACGCGCGCCGAACGCTCGGGCGAGGGCTACCGCCTGTTTGGCATCAAGACGCTCGTGCCAGGAGGCGCGGACGCGCATACGTTCATCGTCTCGGCAATGACACCGGACACCGACGGCCTCACGCTATTCATCGTCGATAGAAACACGCCGGGACTGATGCGCCGCACGCTGCCGCTTCATGACGGCAGCCAGGCCGCCGAACTGACACTCGACGGTGTATCCGTGACGCGCGCGGCGGCTCTCGGCGAGCCCGGCCACGGTCTGCCCGCTGTACGGCATGCGTTTGCGCACGGCACGGCCACGCTGTGCGCGGAACTGGTCGGCGGCATGGAGCAGGCCATTGCGATGACTGCGGATTACCTGAAGGTCCGCAAGCAGTTCGGCGTGCCGCTCGGCAGTTTGCAGGCGTTGCAGCATCGGCTCGCCGACATGGCTGCCGAACTCGAAGTGGCGCGCTCGATGTTGTTCGGGCTGCTTGCGTCGATTGAGAATGACAGCGCCGATCAACGCGATTACGTCGTTTCGCAGACGGCGTCCATTGTGGTGGCGGCGGCGAAATACGTCTTCGGCCAGGCTATCCAGCTGCATGGCGGTATCGGTATGACCGACGAATATCAGGTCGGCCACTACTACAAACGGGCAATCGTTGCGCAGGCCCTGCTTGGCGGCGGCGACCGGCACGACGCACGGCGCGCTCAATACTTGCAGCGCACACTGGTTCATGGAGACATCCGGGTATGAGAGAGTTCAAAAAGATCGCCGATCTTCAGGCAATGCTGGGTGAGTCGATCGGCACAAGCGACTGGCTGCTGATCGACCAGGCGCGAGTGAATCAGTTCGCCGAGGCGACGGGTGACCATCAATGGATACATGTCGACGTCGAGCGTGCAAAAGCGGGCCCCTTCGGCGGAACCATCGCGCATGGCTTTTTGACGCTGAGCCTGCTGCCCGCTTTTCTCGCGACCGCGTTCCGTGTTGAAGACGTGCGCAGCGGCTTGAACTATGGTCTCGACAAGGTGCGCTTCATCGCGCCTGTGCCGGTGGGCAGCCGCGTGCGTGCGAGCTTTCGTCTGGTCGGCTTCGAGCCGCTCGCCAACTCGGGCGTTCAGGTCAAGTTCGAGATGGCCGTGGAGTGCGAGGGCGCGGGCAAGCCTGCCTGTATTGCCGAATCGATCATGCGTCTTTTTTGCTGACGGTGGGTGCGGGTGTTTTCAAGTGTTGGTGGCTCGTCGCTCTTGCATAAGCTTTTTGGCCTATGAGCTACGGCTACGCTCGCCGCTATTTCAGCTACAACAGCCTCACTGTGCCGTTGGATATTGGCACGTGGCAATGCACGCTCCTGCTGCGCCGCGACTATGCCGACCAGGCGCGACAGTGGAAGTCATCGCGCGATCGGGATCGCCGCTCGTCAAGCGAGTGGGCCCGCGACCGACCGCACTCGCGAAGCGGCTCGATCTTCGATGACCGCGACGACGAAGCGGCCGAGAAGCGTCAGTGTGAGGACGACGTGCGAGCCTTTGCGTTGTACTTCCGGCCGAATTACGACTTTCGGCGGCTGATCCACACAGACATCGACGCGATCATGTCGTTCGTCAGCGAGTTCCTGAATGTCGCGCACTGGAACCTGCCGACCGACAACGCCGGCGTAGAGCGCTTGCTCAAACAGGCCGTCGCGGACGGCAGGCTGGTGCCGACCATCGATCGCGATCGGCGCACGCCCGCGCGAACTTTTCGGCCCGCGCCTGCGCCGCTGCGCTGTCTGTCAGACGGCGGCAGTGGTGAGGCGCGTCCGGCGTACTTGTTCCCGCCGGGCACCACCGCGTTTGATGGCGAGCCCGTGCTGTCCGGGCCGTACAATCCTGCTTCGCAAGTTAGGCAAGGGGCTGCTTTGCGAACGAGCGCGTCGAGTGACGCCGCTGGCGGCAGCTTCGACTGGCTCGGAGCAGCCGAGACGGCCGTTGAGACCGTGCTGCGACACAATGAAGGTCCCGACGAATTTGCAAGCGATGCCGACGACGATGCGTCAATGCAGTTCGCCGATGCGCAGCCGTTCGAATACACGCCAGACGCCCCAAGTGGCGATGTTGAAGAACTGGCCGCAAGCACTCGTAATCCCGACTACGCGGCAAAGATGCTTGGCTATGAGCGCGACGTATTCGGCGACATGATTCACGCGATGAAGGACGCGAATAAATTGGGCGGAGCTGACAACGTTATTTGGCATGACAACGGAGACGTCTACTTCAACGGAAAGTGGCTCGACAACATGCGCAACTACTGAGTGCAAAATTGACATGAGTGTTCATCAACTCGCACATGCGACTTTTTCAATCGCGGGCGACGATATCGTGCCTGAGTCGTGGACAAGATATTTTGGAGTTGTGCCGGATGTAGCGATCACTAAAGGTGACCCGGTAATAGATCCAACGGGACAGAGACGACAGTTCACGCGGCGCACGGGAGTCTGGAGCGTCCGTAGCAAATCCGCCATCCAAAGCGACCACCTGGAGCCGCACTTACGGTATCTCGTCGAACGTCTCGGTCTGCCTCGCCCCGACCTTCGCGACCTACTCAAAACCCAGTCCGCGCGAGTGCGCTTCTTCTGCTACTGGTTCAACGAGCCGGGCCATTGCGTGCCGGACGTGCCCGACGACATCCGCGCAATGATGGAATCCATGGGCGGCATAGTCGACATCGACGAATACCGGTAGATTCGCGCCGCGCATGAGCCCAGCCAATTTCACGGCAAGACGCCCACAACACAACCTACTCGATCAACTCATTCTTACGCGCCCACAGCATCGCGTCATAGCGGCTCGAAACGCCGAGCTTTGCGAAGACATTGCGCAGATTCCATTTGACCGTTTCGAGCGTGATGTTGAGCGCAAGCGCAATGCGCTTGTTCGACATCGCTTGAGCGACCAGCGTGAGAATTTCGCGTTCGCGCAGCGTCAAGGCCGGCTGCCCCTGGCCGCTCCCGCTCCCGCTACAGCGAGTCGGCGAAGATCGGTTAGCCACCACGAAGCCGGCGCTGTCCTCGCATTTCTCCAGCAGACCGACCACGTACCCCGCAGCAGCGTCGTCGAGCCACTTTTCGGCGAGCGCACGTTCGAACAATGCGGCAGTCGTGGCGCGCTCGTCGATGAATGTGCGCACGAGCCCCAAGCGCGCACCGTGTTCGACGGCTTGAACGACAAGCGGCTTCGCCTCATTCACGCGTCCAAGCTCTACAAAAACCGACGCCGCTAAAAAGCAGGCCAGCACAACAAGCCGTCCTCGCCCCAACGCCTCGGCGCGCGCCTTGACGAAGCACAGCGCATCGAGCGCCCGCTGGGGTTGAGTCGCGCGCAGCACGCGGGCCCGCGCAAGCGCGGCGATAGCCGCAATTTCGGCCCGGATTCCCTGATCCGCGTCGTGACTCCGCGCAAGCTCGCCGAGCAGCACGTCGAGTTCGGCTGCACGCGCAGTATTGCCCTCCAGCATCAGTATGTTGATCTGCTGAGCGAGCATGTACGCGACTGCGCGAGGCTGTCCAGCGTTACGCAAATGAGCCGTCTGCCCTTCAAGAAACGATAGCGCGACACTGGCGCTCACTTGCAGCAAGTCCAGCCGCGCACGGCAAAGCGAGGCGCGTATCGTGATGTCCGGCCCCGACGCCCGCAGCAGGCCGGGGCGATTCGCGATGGTCTCGCGTGCGTCGTCGATACGGTCCAGTTCGTAATAGGCATCCACCAGCACGCTCGCGCAAATATTGGCGCTGATCGAATGACGCCCGACCGCATTCACCGAGCGCGCCAGCAGCGGCGTGCCGAGGCGCTCGGCCTCGCGTACGTCGCCTTCGCCGAGCAACGCGGCCACACGCGCCGATTCGACCACGAGCGCCATGTCGTTGTCGCGGTCCGCGGGCGGCACGGGGCGCAGATCGAGCTGGCGTCGCGCGTCTGCGTAGCGGCCCGCGGCCGCATAGGCGACGCACAATTCGGCGACCAGCAGATAGCGCAGGAACGGGTTGTCGATGCTGACATCGCGAAGCGGCTCGAGCAGCTCCAGCATCCGCGGCGTGTCGTCGTTCTGGAACGCGATGGCCGCGTGGATCAACGGGATGCATGTCGTGAGCGCGGGGTCTCGCGTTATATCGCCGGACTCCAGCCGCGTGAGCCACGCCGCCGCTTTGCCGGGGCGCGTCGTCAGCGCGACGGTCAGGCAAGCAATAAACAGCAGCCGTTGATGTTGAACCAGCGTCGCTTCGGGAAGCCGCTCGAGCAGATGCAGCATCGGGCTCAGGTATTCGAGGCTCCATGTCGCTGGCTCCGCGCTTTCGATAACCGTGGCCGCGAACTCGTGATCGCCGCCGGCGCTGGCATGGCGCACGGCGTCGGCGAGGTAGCCATGTTCGGCGAACCAGCGGCTCGCGCGCAGATGAAACCCTTGAGCGCCGGATGGATCGGCAGCGACAAGCCGAGCCGCGAGAAAGTCGCCGAACAGAGGATGAAAGCGATACCAGGCCAGACGTTCGTCGCAATCGATGCGGTTGATCAGCAGGTTCTCGTCCTCCATGCGCTTCAGCAGGTCGCGCGCATTGGCGTTACCCGTGACATGCCGCGCGAGCGGCGCGCTGAAGCGGCGGAACAGCGACAACGCTCCGGCGAACGCGACCAGCTCAGCAGGCAGGTTCGCCATCACTTCTTCGCTGAGATAGGCCTGCAAATCGCCGTGGCGCCAGGCCAGATCGCGCAGTGTGCCGAGCGATGCCGGCCGGTTCTTCAGCATGATGACGATCAACTGCACGCACGACGGCCAGCCGCCCGTGACGTCCTGAATCAGACGGAGATCGTCCGCGTGCAGTGTGCCCGTTCCCAGATTCTCTTCGACGAAGCTCCGCGTTTCGGCCATGCCAAACGGCAAAGCTGTGCTGTCGAGTTCGGCGAGCTGATTCGTCATTCGAAGCCGGCTGAGCGCAAGCGGCGGCGCGACGCGCGAGGCGACCACCACATGCAGCGTGCCCGGCGCCTGATCGAGCAGCTTCTGCATGAAGCGGTGCACGGGCGGGGCATCGACGAGATGATAGTCGTCAATGAACACGTAAATGTCCTTCGACAGGTCGAGCACGCCGTCCACGAGCATCGCGACGAGCGCGTCCATGCCGGCAGGGTTTGCGTCTTCGAGCAGCAGCTCGGGCTCGGCGCGCAGGCCGACGCGTTGCATCGCCATGAACAGCGTCGCGCAGAACGCGGCGTAATCGGCTTCGTCCGCGCTCAGCGATAACCACGCGACGTCCGCGCCCGCCTTCACGCATCGCTCGCGCCATTGGGCGAGGAGGGTCGTCTTGCCGTAGCCCGCGCTCCCGGTGACGAGCGCAAGCGTGGCGTGCCGCATGCGCTCGAGATGCGTGAGCAGATCGGCGCGCCGGACCGTTTTCGAGCCGATGCGCGGCGGCGAAAACCTCGTGGATGCCACTTGTCTGGTGAATGCGGTCGTCAAATCGTTACCCGAATCAGTGCCCATTCCGAACAGCCATTGTCCACAGAAAATCGCGCGCGCCGCAATCGGAGCCAACGTCAGGAGGCAACGTCAGGAGGCAACGTCAGGACCGTGCCCTCGCGCAATAAAACCCGCAACAAGCCGCAAGAAAAAAAGGAGGCGATCAACTTAACACAACGTCCTCACGACGCCCTTGTTCCATCCGGATGACGTATTTCTTCTATGTAGCCGATTTATGTCGGCGTCTACTGAAAACGCTGCTCGAAACATCACTCGCGGCCGTCGCCGCATCATTCAGGGGATGCCATGCCTACCGCTTCTCAGCCTCGCGCAAGTGCCGCCGCGCGACTCGAACGGCTGCCGTTCTCCGGTTATCACCGGACCATCTTCATCATCATCGCGATTGCGTTCTTCTTCGATTCCGTCGATCTCGGCACGATGACCTTCGTGCTCGGTTCGATCAAGACCGAATTCGGCTTGTCGACGGCAACCGCGGGGCTCGTCGCGAGTGCGAGCTTCTTCGGCATGGTGGGCGGTGCGGCCGTGGCGGGACTGCTGGCCGATCGCTTCGGACGCCGGCCGGTTTTTCAGTGGAGCATGGTGCTGTGGGGCCTCGCCTCGTATCTCTGTTCGACGGCGCAAAGCGTCGAAGCGCTGATTTTCTATCGCGTGCTGCTCGGTTTCGGCATGGGCATGGAGTTTCCGATCGCGCAAACGCTGCTGTCGGAATTCGTTCCCGCTTCGTCGCGAGGCCGTCTGATTGCGTTGATGGACGGCTTCTGGCCGCTCGGTTTCATCACGGCGGGCGTGGTGTCGTACTTCGTGCTGCCGGCCTACGGCTGGCGCACGGAGTTCGCGTTGCTCGCGATTCCGGCCGTCTTCGTGCTGATCGTGCGCCGTGTCGTGCCTGAGTCGCCGCGTTGGCTCGAACATCGCGGACGGCGCGGCGAGGCCGATAAAATTCTCGCCGACATCGAGGTCAAGGTGATGAAGGCCGCCGGTCTGAGCCGTTTGCGCGAGCCGGTCATGCTCGTCGAACCGGTGGCCGCCAAAGGCGCGGGCGCGTTTCGCGAGATCTGGAGCGCGGCTTACCGGCGTCGCACGATCATGGTGTGGACGTTGTGGTTCTTCGCGCTGCTCGGCTTTTACGGATTGACTTCGTGGCTCGGCGCGTTGATGCAGCAGGCGGGCTTCGCGGTGACGAAGTCGGTGCTGTATACGGTGCTGATTTCGCTCGGCGGCATTCCCGGGTTTATCTGCGCGGCGTGGCTGGTCGAGCGTTGGGGACGCAAGCCGACATGTATCGCGTCGCTCGCGGGCAGTGCGGTGATGGCCTACGTCTATGGACAAACCGCGCTGCATGCGCAAACGCCCACGCTGTTGATCTGCGCCGGCCTCGCGATGCAGTTTTTCCTGTTCGCGATGTGGGCGGTGCTCTACACCTACACGCCCGAGCTGTACGGCACCGGCGCGCGCGCGACGGGCTCCGGTTTCGCGTCGGCAATCGGCCGCGTGGGCTCGCTGATCGGGCCGTACGTGGTCGGCGTCGTGCTGCCGATGTTCGGACAGGGCGGCGTGTTCTCGCTCGGCGCAATGTGTTTCGTGATCGCGGCCGCGGCTGTGTGGATACTCGGCATCGAAACACGCGGACTCGCGCTCGAGACGCTCGTGTCCGAAGCGGTCGAGAGCGACGCGCACGGCGTGCTGAGTCCGGTGCGCGATTGACGACCCACCCATGAAGAACGCAGTCGTTGTCGGCTGCGCTCTTCACAGCTAACCGGGCATCGGCGCTTACTGTTTGCTCGCCACCAGTGCCGACACGATCCGATACGCAGCGCTCACGCGGTCCTCGATCGGGAAGTTTCTGTTGGCAAGCAAAACGACGCCGACGTGTTTCTGCGGAATGAAGGCAACGTAGGTGCCGAACCCATTCGTCGAACCGGTTTTGTTGATCCACACATTCTGCTGCGGCGGCAAGGGCGGCTCGATTGCGATGACCGGCGTCGCCGTGGTGGCCATCGCGGGCGCATTGCCTTCGTGCAAGGTCGTCAACGTGACGGGATACGCGTACTGCTCCCATATCAGGTCCTGCGTCAGCACGCCGGCCTTGAAGTAGCCCGTGTGTGTCGCCGTGATCGCGCGCTGAAGCTGGTTGTCGACGTCGATCAGATTCATGTTCGCTTGCACGAAACGCAGCATGTCGGCGGCGGTTGTCCTCACGCCATACGCTTCGTCGGCGAGCACGCCGCCTTTCATGCGGATTGGCGCGCCGTCCTTCGTATAGCCCTGTGCGTAGTCGGACATTTTCGTTGGCGGAACATGGATGTAGCTGCTCGTCATGCCGAGCGCCGGAAACAGGCGCTGCTCCATCAGCGACGCAAAGTCCTGATTCATGCTTTTCGCCGTGATCAGACCGAGCGTGCCGATCCCCGGATTCGCGTAGGTACGATACATCCCCGGCGCGGAGGCCGGTTTCCATGTGCTGAAGTACTGCAACAACTGCGCGTTGTCGTGGACCTCGTCGGGCACCTGGAGCGGCAGACCGCCGGGCGTGTGCGTGCCGAGATTCAGCAGGCTAACCTTGCCGAATGCGCTGCCTCGCAAGGACGGCAAGTATGTTTGCGTCGGGTCCGACAGCCTCAGATGGCCGCTCAACTGCGCATATTCGGCAAGCGTCGCGGTGAATGTCTTGCTCACGGAGCCGATTTCAAAGAGCGTGCGCTGCGTGACCGGCTTGCCGGTTTCCGCCGATGCCACGCCGTAGTCGAAGACGTACGTTTTGCCATTGGCGACGATGCCGACCGCCATCCCAGGCACATGATGTTTCGCCATCAGCGGTTCGATGGCGGAGTCCACTACGGATTTCACCTGGCCTTCGCTTGCCGCGCGGCTTGCCTGCGCGGGCGCGCCCAGCGCAAACAGCAGGGTGACCATCAGGATCACGGCTTTTAGCTTCATGTGCAACGCTTCCTCGAACGGTTATCGGCGGGTCTCCAGACGCAGCACTATCCCGCTTTGGGAAAGTGCTGACAATCGACGATAACTTATGCGAGGGTCAAGAAAAACTGAGGGCGGGGCACGCGGCCCCGCCCGAGCGTGCAGTTGCAGTTGCATTGCAGTCGCAGTTCGCGGTGAGCGCAATACGGTCCCCGCGCAACCGTAATCGCGCCGTTGGAAAATGGTTACGGTTCCGCGATAGAAAACCAGTAATCGAACTTATCGAACATTCCGAGCATTTCCCGGAACTTCGCTTTATCGCCGTCGAACTTCACCTTACCCGTCTCGGACAATTGCTGCAGCTTCACATTGCCGAGCGCGATGTCGTCCAGGGTCGACTTGTCGAACGTGATCGTTCCGTCGGCATGCTCCAATGGACGGCCTTCCACATAGTTCATCACACCGTTGCGCACGGTAAGCGCAAATTGCTTCTTCACGTCGGGCAGGATCAGATTGAACGCATAGCTTTTATTCGCTGCGCGCGGCCCATTCAGGTGGATCGCCAGGAAGTCGAGGAACATTTCCGGCGACATGGCCGTGATGATGTCAGGCGCCGCCGTGTTCACGCCGGCCATCTTCTTCACGCCACCGCGCAACTCGTGAGCGCCGCTCAGATAAACATTGCGGACGGTGCCCGATTCCGACTGATAGCCCAACTGTTCAAGTGCATCGGCTTCGAGACGCCGCGCGGCCTGATTATCAGGTTGAGCGAATACGAGCTTGTTGGTGATGGTGGCGACCCATCGGTACTCGCCTTTGCTATAGGCGTCACGCGCGTTCGCCATGATCTTGTCGGCGCCGATAAGCTCGACGTATTTCTTCGCTTCTTCGGTGGGTGGAAGCGGATCGAGGTTCGCGGGATTGGCGTCCCACCAGCCCAGGTAGAGTTGATAAGTCGATCTGACGTCGTGTTTCAGATTGCCGTAATAGCCACGGTTATAAAATTCCTTGGCGAGCGAATCGGGAAGCACGAACTGTTCGGCGATTTCGTGCATGGTCAAGCCTTCGTTGGCCATGCGCAGTGTCTGATCGTTGATGTACTTGTACAGGTCCCGCTGTTTCGACAGATGCTCGACGACGCGTTCGTTTCCCCACTGCGGCCAATGGTGGCTTCCGAAAGACACCTGAGCGTCGTTGCCGAACATGGCAATGGTCTGGTCGAGCGCCGCAGCCCACTTCTGCGCGCTTCTCGCCTTCGCGCCTCTGAGCGTCAAAATGTTATGCAGTGAATGATTGGCGTCTTCGGCGAGATCGAGCGCCTTGAACTGAGGGAAGTAGAACAGCATCTCGGCGGGCGCTTCGGTGCCCGGCGCCATCTGAAAGACGACGTCGACGCCGTCCACCGTCAGCTTCTCGCCCGTCTTCTTGATGAGGCGGTTCGGTTGAAGCAGCGTGAGCGTGCCGGTCGCATTGACCAGGCCGAGGCCGCTGCCGACCGTACCTTTCGGGTCTTTCTCGAGAAGATCGCCGTACATGTACGACGCGCGGCGGCTCATTGCGTTTCCAGCGAAAATGTTCTCGCTGATTGCTTCTTCCATGAAGCCTTCCGGCGCGATCAATGGAACCTTGCCCGAGGCCACGTCTTTTTCGTCGACCACGCCTCTGATGCCGCTGAAATGGTCGACATGGCTATGCGTGATGATGACGGCGCTAACCGGCCGGCGTTCGACCTTTTCGTTGACCAGTTCCAACGCGGCCTTGGCTGTCTCGGCTGAACTTCCGGTATCGACTACGATCCAGCCGGTCGCCCCTCGAATAAACGTGATGTTGGCCAGGTCGATATTGCGCACCTGATAGATGCCGTCGACCACCTTGAACAGGCCGTTCATTGTCAGTATCTGCTCCTGACGCCACAGGCTTGGATTGACCGTTGGCGGAGCTTCGGTTCCGGGACGCAGGAAAGCATAGCGGGTGAGGTCGACCACCGTACGGCCCGACGCGGTGGTCAGAACTGGTTGCGGCAGGGACGATATGAAGCCCCGTCCGGCATCCTCGAAATCCCGTTTGTCTGCGAGATTCAGGTAACTCCCGATCTGCTGGTTTACCTGCCTGGTCTGTGTCGTTGCGTCGTTTCTCGCGGGACTAGTCGCGCCTGCTTCGTTCGATTGTGCATATGCCTGCGCACCTATGCTTAACGGCAACAGCCATGCTAACCATTTCATCTTGCCTCCGGGCCTACGCTAGCGGTTTGCCAACAACATCCATCTGCGGACAACGAGTCCTCAGAGAGCTTTCAATACTCCTGATCTAATCTGGATGTTGGGTAGGAGGAAGTCAAGAACGAGATGCGTGACCGCCTGACGGCCTCACGGCATCATGATTCGCAAACAGAATCGGGCGGCTGACGCAATGCGCTAAACGGTCACACGGTCACACTTTCTGAAGGGCGCACCGTTCGCGACGAAGTAGGGCGTGTCCACGCGCGCCAATGCCTCGCGTCCACGAATCTGGTCGGCGATCTTCTCGGCCAGCATGATGGTCGGCGCGTTCAGATTGCCCGTGGTGATAAGCGGCATGATCGACGCATCGACCACGCGCAGCCCCTCCATGCCATGCACGCGTCCTTCGTTGTCCACCACGGCCATGTCGTCGTAGCCCATCTTGCACGAGCACGAAGGATGAAACGCCGTCTCGGCGCGCGCCCGCACGAACGCGTCGAGTTGCGCGTCGGTAGTCAGCTCGGCGCCGGGATTCAGCTCGCGTCCGCGATAACGGTCCAGCGCCGGTTGCCGCATGATCTCGCGCGTGATGCGAATGCCGTCGCGGAACTCGCGCCAGTCGAGCGGATCGGCCATGTAGTTAAAGAGGATGCTTGGATGCGCCGCCGGATCGCGCGACGTGAGCTTCACGCGTCCGCGGCTTGGCGAACGCATCGAACCGACATGTGCCTGAAAGCCATGCATCTTGATCGCGTTCGAGCCGTTGTAGTTGATCGCGACCGGCAGAAAGTGATACTGGATGTTGGGCCACAAGTCGTCGTCGCGTGTACGGATAAAGCCGCCCGCTTCGAACTGATTGCTCGCGCCGATGCCGGTGCCGTTCACCATCCATTCGAGCCCAATAGCAGGCTGATTCCACCATTGCAATGCGGGGTAGAGCGAGACGGGCTCCTTGCATTCGTACTGGATATACATCTCCAGATGGTCCTGCAAATTTTCGCCGACGCCCGGCAAGTCGTGGACGAGCGGAATGTCCAGATCGCGCAGCCACGTCGAGCGGCCCACGCCGGAGCGTTGCAGCAATTGCGGCGATGCAATCGCGCCGCTGCACACCAGCACCTCGCGGCGCGCATGCGCGTTGACGGCCGCGCCATGCTGCAGATACGCGACGCCGACCGCGCGCTTGCCGGAGAACAGCACGCGATCAGTCAGCGCGTGCGTGACGATGGTCAGGTTCGAACGCGCCTTCGCGCGATCAAGATAGCCGCGCGCCGTGCTCGCGCGCCGGCCTTGAGGCGTGACCGTGCGATCCATCGGACCGAAGCCTTCCTGCTGATAGCCGTTCAGATCGTCGGTGCGCGGAAAGCCGGCCTGCACACCGGCTTCGACCATCGCCGCAAACAGCGGATTGTTGCCAGGCTTGCTGGTGGTCACATGCACCGGACCGTCGCCGCCGTGATACGCGTTCGGACCCACGTCGCGCGTTTCGGCTTTACGGAAGTACGGCAGGCAGTCGAGATACGTCCAGTTTTCGAGGCCTGGGCGCTGAGCCCAGCCGTCGTAATCGAGCGCGTTGCCGCGGATATAGCACATGCCGTTGATCAGCGACGATCCGCCGAGTCCCTTGCCGCGTCCGCATTCCATGCGACGGTTGTCCATATGCGGCTCGGGGTCGGTCTCGTACGCCCAGTTATAGCGGCGCCCTTGCAGCGGATAGGCGAGGGCGGCGGGCATCTGCGTGCGGAAATCGAAGCGGTAATCGGGACCGCCCGCTTCGAGCAGCAGCACAGTGACGTCGGCGTCTTCCGTGAGACGCGAGGCCAGCACGTTGCCCGCCGAACCCGCGCCGACGATGATGTAATCGTATTCGTTGGAACTCATGGCAGCGCTCTCAGAACACCGGTTGATAAGGGCCCAGCTCGACCTGCACGGACTTGATGCGCGTGTAGTGCTCGAGTGTCGTGATGCCGTTTTCGCGGCCCACGCCGGATTGCTTATAGCCGCCCACGGGCATTTCGGCGGGCGACTCGCCCCACGTGTTGATCCAGCAAATGCCTGCTTCCAGCCGATGAATCACGCGATGCGCACGCGAGAGATTTTCCGTCACGACGCCCGCAGCGAGGCCATACGCGGTGCGATTCGCGCGCTCGATGGCTTCGTCTTCGTCGTCGAATACGAGAATGCTCATGACCGGCCCGAAGATTTCCTCGCGCACGATTCGCATGTCGTCGTGGCAACCGGTGAATATGGTTGGCTCTACGTATTGACCTTGCGCATAATGATTTTCTGTCAAACGCTTGCCGCCCGCGATCAAACGCGCGCCTTCTGTAACGCCGCTTTCTATATAGCCGAGCACCTTCTGCAATTGCGCAGCGCTCACGAGCGGGCCAAAGTTGGTGGCGGCCTCGGTCGGCGCACCGACGCGAATACGCTTCACGCGTTCGAGCAGCAATGCCTCGAAGCGTTCCAGCACGCTGCGCTGTACGAATACACGCGTGCCGTTCGTGCAGACCTGGCCCGAGCTGAAGAAGTTGGCGCTCATCGCGATGTCGGCGGCGCGTTCGAGATCCGCGTCGTCGAACACGAGCAATGGGGACTTGCCGCCGAGTTCCATCGTCACTTCTTTCAACGACGACGCGCCCGCCGTCGACATCACCTTCTTGCCCGTTTCGACGCCGCCCGTGAACGAAATCTTTTCGATGTCCGGATGCGCGGCCAGCATCGCGCCCACGCGGCCGTCGCCTTGCACGACGTTGAACACGCCAGGCGGCACGCCGGCTTCGGTGTAGATTTCCGCGAGTTTCAACGCAGTAAGCGGCGTGACCTCGCTCGGCTTGAAGATCATTGCGTTGCCTGCGGCAAGCGCGGGCGCGGACTTCCAGCACGCAATCTGAATCGGATAATTCCATGCGCCGATGCCCGCGCAAACGCCGAGCGGCTCGCGCCGCGTGTACACGAACGACGACGGCCGCAGCGGAATCTGCTGCCCTTCGATAGCCGTTGCGAGTCCCGCGTAATACTCGATGACGTCCGCGCCGGTCACGATGTCCACGGCCTGCGTTTCCGCGATCGGCTTGCCGGTGTCGCGCGTTTCGAGCCGCGCGAGTTCGTCGTTGCGCTCGCGCAGAATCTCGACCGCGCGGCGCAGGATGCGCGAGCGCTGCATTGCCGTGAGCGCGGCCCACTCGCGCTGACCGTCGCGCGCGGATTGCACTGCGCGATCGACGTCCGCGGCACTCGCCTGCTGCACGGTCGCGAGCGTTTCGCCGGTGGCGGGGTCGACGGTGTCGAAGGTTTCACCGCTGGTCGCGTCGACGTAAGCGCCGCCAATGTACAGACGTTGCGTTGCGAATACCGCCATCATGTGCTCCTTGGTAGAGATGTCGCCGGCTGCTGCGCGCGTTATTCGCACGCCGCCAGAACCAGGTCGATGTATTCGTTGGCGACGCGCAGCGCCGCTTTCGTGTCGAACGGTTCGCCCGACAAAGCGCCGCGCAGCCACAATCCGTCGATCAATGCCGCGAGACCGCTGGCCGCGCGCCGCGCCGCCGCACGCGGCAGCGCTTTAGAAAAATCTGCGCACAGATTGGAGTTCAAGCGGCGCGTGTTGACGTACTGCAGACGCCGCAACTGCGGCTTGTGCATGCTCTCGGACCAGAACGCAAGCCACGTCTTCATGACGGGCGCGCTGGTTTGCTCGGCATCGAAATTGGCGGCGACGACCGCACGCAGTTTCGAGCGCGGGTCCGTTTTTGCCGCGCGACGGCGGCGGGACGTGGCCTGCCACAAATCGCGCAACACATGGCGCATGGTGGCTTCGAGAAGACCGTCCTTGTCGCCGAAATAGTGGCTCACGATGCCGGTGGAAATGCTCGCGCGCTGCGCGACCGACGCGAGCGTCGCGCCCGCGAGGCCGGTCTGGTCGATGGTGAGCAGCGTCGCGTCGATCAACTGCGCGCGGCGAATTTCGCGCATTCCGAGCTTGGGCATGGCGTGACTGTAAAGATCAGACGGTTCGGTGCCGGCACTTTGCCCGCAGGTTCGATCGACGCATGGTAGTTTTTTTATATTGAACGGTCAATCAATAAAAACCTGCGAAGAAGGGGCATGTCGGTTTCGGCCAAACTCGTGTCGGGTTCGGTGCAGGTGGTTGACCGCGGCGGGCGCTACGCTCGTTGAACGGCGTGCGGCGCACAGGCCGCGCACCGCTCACAAGACATGGAGACATTCAATGAGCAGCAATCGCGGCGTTGTCTATCTGGGGCAGGGCAAGGTTGAAGTGCAATCGATCGACTATCCGAAGATGGTCGACCCACGCGGCCGTGCGATCGGTCACGGTGTGATTCTGAAGGTGGTCAGCACGAATATTTGCGGCTCCGACCAGCACATGGTGCGGGGCCGCACGACCGCGGAAGTCGGCCTCGTGCTCGGCCACGAGATTACCGGCGAAGTGATTGAGGTCGGCCGCGACGTCGAGACGCTGAGCGTTGGCGATCTCGTCTCCGTGCCGTTCAACGTGGCATGCGGACGGTGTCCGACCTGCAAGTCGCAGCATACCGGCGTGTGCCTGAACGTGAACCCGTCGCGTGCGGGCGGCGCTTACGGATACGTGGATATGGGCGGCTGGATCGGCGGCCAGGCCGAGTACGTGATGGTGCCGTATGCCGACTTCAATCTGCTGAAGTTTCCCGACCGCGCGCAGGCGATGTCGAAGATTCGCGACCTGACGTGCCTGTCCGACATTCTGCCGACCGGTTATCACGGCGCGGTCATGGCAGGCGTGAAGCCGGGCGCGACGGTTTATATCGCAGGCGCCGGGCCGGTGGGCATGGCGGCGGCTGCGTCGGCGCGTCTGTTGGGCGCGGCGTGCACGATCGTCGGCGACATGAACGAGGAGCGCCTTGCGCATGCTCGCAAGATGGGATTCGAGACCGTGGATCTGTCGAAGGATGCGACGCTCGGCGAACAGATCGAGCAGATTCTGGGTAAGCCGGAAGTGGATTGCGCGGTGGACTGCGTGGGCTTCGAGGCGCACGGCCACGGCAGCAGCGGCTCGCACGAGGAAGCACCCGCCACTGTGCTGAACTCGCTGATGGAAATCACGAGGGCTGCGGGGGCGATCGGTATTCCGGGGCTCTATGTCACCGACGATCCGGGCGCCGCGGACGCAGCCGCGCGCAAGGGGAGTCTGAGCATCCGCTTCGGGCTCGGCTGGGCGAAGTCGCATTCGTTCCACACGGGCCAGACGCCGGTGATGAAGTACAACCACAATCTGATGCAGGCGATTCTTTGGGACCGTCTGCCGATTGCGGACATCGTGAACGTGACGGTGGTGTCGCTCGATCAGGCGCCGGACGGTTATCGCCAGTTCGACGGCGGCGCGCCGCGCAAGTTCGTGATCGATCCGCATGGGCTGTTGAAGGCGGCTTGAGCTTCGGACGAAGTTTCAGACGAAGTTAAAAGCCTGTAGTAAGGAAACGCGTTGAACGTGCTTACGTTCAACGCGTTTTTTGCTTGTGACGAGCGATCCCAAAAACATGGGTGTCGGGCGATCTGCTAGGGTTGCGCCGTCATAAGCGACGAGGCTCGCGATGGGTGGAACCGAACTGAAGACGGATTCGTTTCAACGGTGGGTGATGTACCGTAAGGATGACTATGGAAGTGGGCGTATCTTTCTTTCTACGGATCAGAAAGAGGCGGTCGAAGAGGGCAAGAAGTTCTCACAACGCGCATATGCCGATGTGTGGGCTAAAGACGCGGCGCTCGTTCGGCGGGTCCGCGCGTTTCTCGGGACGAATTTCTATTGGCACGAGCAGTTGGCAAAGAATGGCTCTGACGTTGAGGTCGTAGAGACGTTGCAGTCGATGATCCGTGGCGAGAGTGTTGTGCTGATTGCCGAGCAATCGCGGGCGGGACGCGCGGTGGGAAATCCGGTGCCTAAGCCGGAGAGGCTTCCGAGCTTCCGCAGCTCGTTGATGAACGATTGCGGAATGTCCTACGATGCCGCGACGGCATACATTGACTGCTATAACGACATTGTGGACCGGGCGAATGCGGTTGCAGATCGCTATGCGAATGCTGAGTCTTCGTCACTGGCCGCCGCTGTGAGTGACCTTACGGAAACGGCTACGCCGCCTGGCGATGCGCAGCCGTTCGATTACGCGCCAGATCCGGTGAGCGGCGACACAGAGGAACTGGCGGCTAGTACGAATAATCCGGACTTTGCTGCAAAAATGCTCGGGTACGAACGCAAGACGTTTGGCGACATGATCCACGCGATGAAGTATGAAAACCATTTGAGAGGTGACGATAACGTCATCTGGCACGACAACGGCGACGTGTATTTCGATGGTCTGAAAATCGACAACATGCACAGTTACTAAAACGGGAAAGATATGGATTCGCACCAACTTGCACATGCGTCATTCTCCGTTTCAGGCGACGACGTTTCGCCAACATTCTGGACAGAGTATTTCGGCGTTGTCCCCGATGTCGCGCACCGCAAAGGCGATGCAATCGTCGACCGTGACGGGCAACCACGGGGTATAGCCAGGCGGACAGGAGTGTGGGGTGTCCGCAGCAAATCGGTGGTCAAGAGCGATCTCCTTGAGCCGCATTTGCGCTATCTCGTCGAGCATCTTCGCTTGCCGCGCGCAGACTTGCCCGAGCTACTTAGGCGCGGGAACGTGCGGATGCGCTTCTTCTGCTATTGGGACAACGAGGCTGGAAATCGCGTGCCCGACGTTCCCGACGACATTCGGTCAATAATCGAAGCAATGCGCGGAACGATCGAAATCGACGAATATCGGTAGGATGGAACCCACTTTGCCCGAAGCATTGCAGCGCGCTGCACATCCCCCGCAGCGCCACACCCGCCCCCCCTAATGCGAAAACTCACTACCCGGCGGTTGCAGTCGTGCACGTTCTCCAACGTGAAGCGACCACGAGTAGTACGTCGAATGCGAATGCGTCTGCAGTTCCGGGTGTTCCGCCAGCATTTCGCCCATACTTTTCTGGTCATCGCTCAACGCGCCGACGCGAGACCAATGGTGCAGCATTCGTCTCGGCGCCGCGGTGACAGTCGTGGGCATATCGACAGTGGGCGTGACTTCGAGGGGCAACGTCGGCTCTGCAATGCCTGAATGGTCCTGCGCATACGCAAGGTGAGCCACAAGGCTTCCCCCAACGAACCACAGCGTGCTCTTCTGCATCAGCGTTTTCTTTTTCATTCTCAAAGTGGAAACGGGTGTCATCGGGACCGCAACGATGCACAACCAGAGCGGAACCTGAAATAGGACTCTTCCGATTCACGCCATCGCGTCTCAGTTCTCGATGACGGGAACCCAGCTCACTGCAAGCTGACAACGCTTTACGTCCAACGCCGATATTTTGCAAATATCAACATATAAGCGCATGGGCCAGTGTCATAATTCGGCCCCCTAAACGCTGCGGGCAAAAATTTGCCGGCTCGATCGACGCGCGCAGTCATATATTTCAGGAGTAGTAGATGGCCGGCCTTCCACGCCGTAGCTTTCTGAAGGCCAGCGTCATCGCCGGCATTTCCGTGTATCTCGCGCCCGTCGGTGGGCGTGCCTTTGCCGCGTTGTTCGAAGAACGCATACTGACGCCGGTCAATTGGGACCCGGCGAGCGGCCAGCCCAAATTCCGCATCGACGGCATCGCCAAGGTCACGGGTGAAAAAGTGTTCGCTCGCGATATGCGTGCATCGGATATGCCGCATTGGCCGCAGCAGCAATCACACGCGATGATCCTGCGCGCGACGCGTGCAGACTGCCCGTACGAAGGCTTCAATCTCGCGGGACTGGGCGACGACCTGATGCCGGACCGCCTCGTGACCGCCGACGACCTCACGCGCGACGGTCTGCAATTTCCCGCGTTCTACGGCAGCGACATGCTTCTGCCGAAGGGCAACACGCCTGCTTATCTCGGCCATGCCGTTGCAATTCTGATCTTCCACGACTTCGCGCGCTTTCGCCTCGCGAAGGACTATCTGAAGTTCCGCAACGACGTCATCCAGTACGGCCGGCAGACGGGACCGCTCGAACGTGATCCGTGGGGCACGTTCCGGTTCGTGCGTGTGGGCGGCAAGACTCCGTATGACGACGACGTTTTTTCAAGCCTGAAAAACGCGCCGTTGTTTCCCGGCTCGATGCGCAAGCATCAACCGGTATGGCCGGATGGCGTCGAGCACGGATCGCTCGGCGAACAAGGCATTTTCTTCGCAGACGGCATCGCTAAAGAACTCGCACATCCGCCTGAGGACTGGCTGGTGATGGAGCGCGACTACAGCACGCAGTCGATCGATACCGCCGCACTCGAGCCGGACAATGCGAACTGCTGGTATGACGCCGACTCGCACGCGCTTCACACGATCGTGCCGACGCAAGGCCCTGCCGAAGTGGCGCAAAGCGTGGCGGAGATGGTCGCGAAGTGTCGCTTGCCCGTGAAGAGTGTATTCCTTCACCCGTGCTACACGGTCGGTTATGGATCGAAAGATCACTACAACATGCCGTTCTATGGTCTTGTCGCTGCGATGTATGGCGATGGCCGACCGGTGCGCCTCGCTAACGATCGCTACGAGCAGTTCCAAAGCGCGCTCAAACGCCATGCGTTCAACATGAAGTACCGCATTGCGGTCGACAGAAAGACGGGACTGCTTCAATCGTTCAAAGGCGATCTCGAAGCGAATGGCGGCGGGCGCATGAACTTTTCGCCGTCTGTGGCGATGGTCGGTGCGACGGCCGCGCAATCGATCTACTACTTTCCGAAGAGCGATCTCACTGCAACCGCCATTGCGTCGCGCGCAGTCGATGCCGGCTCTGCGCGCGGCTACGGCACGCTGCAAAGCATGGCCGCAACCGAGATGATGATCGACGAAATCGCCGACCAACTGAAGCTCGACCCAATCGATTTCCGTCTCACGAACGCGTTGCGGTCGGGAATGAAGAATACGCAGGGCGCAATACCGGCTGGCGCTGTTCGCGTCGATGAAGTTCTGCAGAAGGCAAAGTCGCATCCATTGTGGAAGAACCGCGCGCAGAAGAAAGCGAAGTACGAAGCGGAGCATCCCGGCAAACGCTATGGCGTGGGCTTCGCATGCGTGCAAAAAGACTTCGGCACGGGCGCCGAATGTTCTTTCGCCAAAGTCGAGGTGAGTGAAGACGGCAAGATCACGCTGCATCATTCGGGCTCGGAAATCGGCACGGGTATGTCGACATCGCAAGCCATTGCTGTAGCGAAATGGCTCGGCGTGCCGGCGTCGACCGTGCATTTCGCGTTGGCGGACTGGCCCGATCTTCCGGTAATCACGAGCGGCGATCCTTACCTGATGTCGCAGGCCGATCAGGATCGCCTTTCGAGGAATCCGCGTTGGTCGCCCGGCTTTATGTCGCCGTCGAGTGCGACTAACTCGGCCTATTACTTCACGCACAGTACTCGCGAAGCAGCATGCGTTCTTTTTGTGCACGGCTTATGGCCGGCGGCAATGTCGATCTGGTCGAGCGGCGCGGGCGGCGGTCAGGCCGCATCGCTTGTCGTGCGCATAGAAGACGCGCGCTGGGTGAACGGCAAGCTGTCGGCGGATGGACTGGAAGCATTGCCGTTCGAGCAGATTGCGAAAAAGGCGCACGAACTCGGACTCGTGACGGGCGCCACCGTGCATGTATTCAATCGCTGGCAATGGGCCGAGGCCGAGTTCGAAGTCGGCGGCAAGATAGAGCGCTTGCCAATCGACGGACTGTCGCTTCGCTACGGCAACGGCGCAATGCCGAACGGTCAGAAGTCCGCGACGACGTCCAACAGCTACCGTGTGCTCGACCGAAAGCGCGTGTTCATTCCGCCCGTGCAGCGCAATAACGCAATGGTCACGTACTACAGCGCGGTCGGTACGCTCGTCGAACTTGCAGTGAATGAGTCGAGCGGCGAGGTCGAACTATTGACGGATCACTCGATTCTCGAATGCGGCAACCAGTTGTCGCCTCAACTAGTTTCGGGCCAGTTGCAAGGCGGTCTTGCGATGGGCATCGGCCATGCGCTGCATGAGTATTTGCCGCTCTACGAAGACGGCCCCGGCAACGGCACATGGAATTTCAACCGCTATCGTTTGCCACGTTCGACGGACGTTGCCGTATGGAGCCAGACGAGTGAAGTACTGCCTCCGCTAACAGAAACCGACCCGCCAAAAGGCATTGCCGAAGTGGTGATGATTCCGGTCGTCGGCGCCATCGTGAACGGCATTGCGCATGCGGTTGGACATCGTTTCCGCGACCTTCCCGTTACGCCACAAAAAATTCAGGAGGTGCTCGCATGACACTGCCCATGTCCGATTCCACAGAAGTAGCCTCCGCAATCGCAAGCGTTGCCGAAAAGCCGCTGACGCGTTACGCCATGCAACCTGTGTCGATGACGGTCAATGGCCGATCCGTCGGGCCGATCCGCGTACCGGAGCAGCTCATGCTGATCGACTTTCTGCATGAGTACCTCGGGCTGACAGGCTCGCGCCTGGGGTGCGGCCAAGGCGTGTGCCACGCATGCGTCGTCATTCTCGATAACGCCGATGGCAGCAGTGAAGAAGTGCGATCGTGCATTACCGGCGCGAGTTTTTTCGACGGCAAAAAAATCCGCACGGTCGAAGCTCACGCGACGTGTGACGAAAGCGGCAAGCCCGTCGCGCTGTCGCCGGTCCAGCAGAAGTTTCTCGAACACTTCAGCTTTCAGTGCGGATATTGCACGCCGGGATTCGTCAACGCGACGACGGTGCTGATCGAGCGCCTCAAGCGTCAGCCCATTGAACGCAGCAAGGTCGAGGAGACGATCACCGAGGCGCTCAACGCGCATATTTGCCGCTGCACGGGCTACGTACGCTATTACGAAGCGGTGAAGGACCTCGTACTGAACACAGCCGGACTGGTGAGGAACGTCTAAGGATGATTTCCCACACGAGTACCTTTTCGTTGTTTCGCGCGGCGTTGGTGACACTCGCCGCGGCGATGTTGACAGCCTGCGGCAACGCACCTGATGCTGCCGCCCAGCGCACCGCGACTACACAAGATACGCACGACGCCGCCTTGATCGCCCGCGGCCGTTATCTAGCCAAAGCAGCGGATTGCGCGGCATGCCACACGTCGCCCGATAGCGCACCATTCGCAGGAGGCGTGAAGCTGGCCTCGCCGTTCGGTACGTTCTATGGATCGAACATCACGCCGGACAAGCAGCACGGCATCGGACAATGGAGCGCCGACGAGTTCTACACTGCGCTTCACGACGGCAAGTCGCCCAATGGCCAACTGTATCCGGCGATGCCGTACACGTCGTATCGCCAGATGTCTCGCGAGGATAGCGACGCGATCTACGCATACCTGATGTCGCAAAAGCCGGCGGCCGTCGTAAGCCGCGAGGCCGATCTGTCGTTCCCGTTCAATGTGCGTTTCGCCGTGCGCTTCTGGAAAACGCTGTTTCTCGAAGACACGTTGCCGGATGCATCGCAGGGTCATTCGGCGGACTGGACTCGTGGACGTTATGTCGTGAACGCGCTCGGACACTGTATCGAATGCCATACGCCGCGCGGCCGCTTCGGGCAACTCGACCTCACAGCGCCGTTTGCAGGCGGCACGCTCGGCCGGGTCATCGCGCCGAGCCTCACCCCGCAAGGGCTCGCCGAGCGAGGATGGTCCGCGGCCGATCTCACGACGTATCTCGCAACGGGCATCGCGTCGCAAGGCTCGGCGTTTGGCGAGATGCATTCCGTCGTGCATCTGAGCAGTCAGTACATGACGCCGGACGATTTGCGCGCGGTTTCGACGTACCTGCTCGGTGATCGTCCGAGTGAGCCGGTGCGGGTGCAAGCTAAGGCGGTCGATGCTACTCAATTCGCGCCGGGCCGCCGCCTCTATCTGTCTCTATGCGCAGGCTGTCATGGCGCGGATGGAGAAGGCGTGCCTCACGTAGCCGTACCGATGCGTGGAAACTCCACCGTCCGTCAAGGCAATCCGCACAATCTGATCGTGTCGATGCTTGATGGCATCGACGAACAAAGCTTCCCCGGACTCGAACGCATGCAGGCCATGCCCGGCTCTGCGAGCAAGCTGAGCGACGACGAACTGGCGCAACTCGCGAACTATTTGCGGGCGACATGGGGCGCGCAACCGGCCGACGTAAGCGCGGATTCGGCACGCGGACTAAGGCATTAATCCGCGTGAAGCGATCAAAGGCGGTATAAACCTTGGGAGTGCTGAGGCGCTTCTCAGGCCGCCATCACCGGCGGCGAAGAAAGCGACGGTGCCTGCTTGCGACGCTCGCGCGTAGGCGCGGTGCCGAATGCATCGCGATAGCTCTTCGAAAAGTGGCAGGCCGACTGGAAGCCGCACGCCATCGTAATGTTCATGATCGACATGTCGGTTTGCAGCAGCAGTTCGCGCGCGCGCCGCAAACGCAGCGTCAGATAGTAATGCGTCGGGGTCATCCCGAGATGCTCGCGGAAGAGGCGTTGCAATTGCCGTTGCGACATGCCGGCAAGCCGCGCGAGTTCCTCGCGCGATAGCGGCTCTTCGATGTTGTTCTCCATCAGCGAGATCACTTCGAAGAGCGACTTGTTGGCCGAGCCGAGCCGCGCGACGAGCGGCATCTTCTGTTGCGCGCTGGTATCGCGCACATGCTCGACAATGAACTGCTCGGCGATCTGCGTGACGCGTGCAGTGCCCACACGCGGCGCGATCAGGTTGAGCATCATATCGAGCGGCGCGACGCCGCCCGTGCAGGTCACGCGATCGCGATCTATCACGAAGAGTTCTTT
Organism: Paraburkholderia sp. RL17-368-BIF-A; assembly: GCF_046054045.1. Classification (NCBI taxonomy): domain Bacteria; kingdom Pseudomonadati; phylum Pseudomonadota; class Betaproteobacteria; order Burkholderiales; family Burkholderiaceae; genus Paraburkholderia; species Paraburkholderia sp. RL17-368-BIF-A. The sequence continues at coordinate 24,193 of NZ_JARESN010000021.1, read as the reverse complement.
CAGAAAGCGCGTGTCGGGAAACTCTTCCTTGAGCGCCGACATGTTCTCCCAATGAATCGCGCACGCATAGCCCGCTAATAGCCCGGCGCGCGCGAGCGCATACGTTCCGGTGCACAGGCTCCCGAGCACGCAACCCATGCGCGCGAAGCGGCGCAATGCCGACAGATGCGCAGGCGTGGTCGCGCGCTGCACGTCGATGCCGCCGATCACGAACACGATATCCGGCTGGCCGACGCATTCGACCGGACCCGTATCGACCGACAGCCCATTGCTTGCAGTCACCGGCCCGCCTTCGGGACTCACGATCGACCAGCGGTAAAGCGTTTGCCCTGTCAGGTAATTCGCCATGCGCAGTACTTCGATCGCGTTGGTGAATGCGATCATCGTGAAGTTCGGGACGGGCATGAAGGCGAAATGCGACAGTGACGCCGTGCGATCGGTGGACATGATGAGGAATGATTCCTTCGAATCTATAGTGCCGCGTCGCTGTGGGGAACTGCGACTTATGTAATTTTGAGGACTAGCGCAACTACCATGCCATCAGGCTAAACCCTCGGTTGCCTATGCTTGCCCATCAAACAGATAAGAAACGGCACCAGAAGCGCGCGGCGGCCATCGCGAACCGCACCGCAAACGCGCACTGCGTTCAGCCGCAGTGCAGCATCGCGTCGCCAGCGAACGACCGTTCGGCATCGGCGCGATGATCCGCCGGCGGTATGAACCAAGGGATCCACAGAGGCGACTTGTCGAAAAAGGTCGCCTATGGCGGAAAAGGCAAAGAACGCGTCTGAATTCATAAATTGACGCGCGATGCAAGCGTCAAGAATAGACGTACTCAATCCGGCGGCGACAGGGCAGAAACAAAGGCCCACCAACGCTTCCGGCGCCTAACGTCAATGACCCCACGGACCTTCCATGTCGAACCCGAATCCATTCTTCGAAGAACCGCTGAGCACGCGCGATGCGGCGGTGCGCGGCGCAATTTTGAAAGAGCTCGAGCGTCAGCAGTCGCAAGTCGAGCTGATCGCGTCGGAAAACATCGTGTCGCGCGCGGTGCTCGAAGCGCAAGGCTCGGTGCTGACCAACAAGTATGCGGAAGGTTATCCGGGCAAGCGTTACTACGGCGGTTGCGAATATGTCGACGAGATCGAGACGCTTGCGCTCGATCGCATCAAGCAACTGTTCAACGCGAAGTTCGCCAACGTGCAGCCGCATTCGGGCGCCCAGGCCAACGGCGCGGTGATGCTCGCGCTGGTGAAGCCAGGCGATACAGTGCTCGGCATGTCGCTCGATGCAGGCGGCCACCTCACGCACGGCGCCAAGCCGGCGCTTTCGGGCAAGTGGTTTAACGCGGTGCAGTACGGCGTGAATCGCGACACGCTCCTGATCGATTACGAGCAGATCGAGGAACTCGCGCAGCAGCATAAACCCGCGCTGCTGATCGCCGGCTTCTCCGCTTATCCGCGCGCGCTGGATTTCAAGCGGCTGCGTGCGATCGCCGACAGCGTCGGCGCGAAGCTGATGGTCGATATGGCGCACATCGCAGGCGTGATCGCGGCGGGACGTCATGCGAATCCGGTCGAACATGCGCACGTGGTTACGTCGACCACGCACAAGACCTTGCGCGGCCCGCGCGGCGGCTTTGTGCTGACGAATGACGAAGACATCGCGAAGAAGATCAACTCCGCCGTGTTCCCCGGCCTGCAAGGCGGCCCGCTGATGCATGTGATCGCCGGCAAGGCGGTCGCGTTTGGCGAGGCGCTGCAACCAGGCTTCAAGACTTATATCGACAGCGTTCTCGCGAATGCGCAGGCGCTCGGCGAAGTACTGAAGGCAGGCGGCGTCGATCTCGTGACGGGCGGCACGGACAACCATCTGTTGCTGGTCGACTTGCGCCCGAAGGGTCTCAAAGGCAATCAGGTCGAGCAGGCGCTGGAGCGCGCCGGCATTACGTGCAACAAGAACGGCATTCCGTTCGACACGGAAAAGCCGACCATCACCTCGGGCGTTCGCCTCGGCACGCCGGCCGGCACGACGCGCGGCTTCGGCGCGAACGAGTTCCGCGACGTGGGCCGTTTGATTGTCGAAGTACTCGACTCGCTGCGCGATCACCCCGAAGGCCATGCCGCCACCGAACAACGCGTTCGCCGCGAGATTTTCGCGCTGTGCGAGCGCTTCCCCATCTACTGAGAACGCCTGGAGCAAACGATGAGCAATCTGCACGAAAACAGCATCATCATCGACGGTTTGAACATTTCGAAGTTCGAGCGCTCGGTGTTCGAGGATATGCGCAAGGGCGGCGTGACCGCGGTGAACTGCACCGTGTCGGTGTGGGAGAGCTTTCAGAAGACGGTCGACAACATCGCCGAGATGAAGCAGCAGATCCGCGAATACGGCGAGATCCTGACGCTCGTGCGCACGACCGACGACATCTTCCGCGCGAAGAAAGAGAACAAGACCGGCATTATTTTTGGCTTCCAGAACGCGCATGCATTCGAAGACAACCTCGGCTATATCGAGGCATTCAAGGATCTCGGCGTGAACGTGGTGCAGCTTTGCTACAACACGCAGAACCTCGTCGGCACCGGTTGCTATGAACGCGACGGCGGCCTCTCGGGTTATGGCCGAGAAGTGATTCAGGAGATGAACCGCGTCGGCATCATGGTCGATCTCTCGCATGTGGGCGGCAAGACTTCTTCGGAAGCGATTGCGGCTTCTAAAAAGCCGGTGTGCTACTCGCATTGCTGCCCGTCGGGATTGAAAGAGCATCCGCGCAACAAGAGCGACGAGCAACTCAAAGAGATTGCAGATGCAGGTGGTTTTGTCGGCGTGACGATGTTCGCACCGTTTCTGAAGCGTGGTGCCGACGCGACCGTCGAAGACTATATCGAAGCAATCGAATACGTAGTGAATCTGATCGGCGAAGATCAGGTCGGCATCGGCACGGACTTCACGCAAGGCTACAGCACCGAGTTCTTCGACTGGATCACGCACGACAAGGGCCGTTATCGTCAGTTGACGAACTTCGGCAAGGTCGTGAACCCGGAAGGCATTCGTACGATCGGCGAGTTTCCGAATCTGACCGCCGCGATGGAACGTGCCGGCTGGAGCGAAACGCGCATCAAGAAGATCATGGGCGAGAACTGGGTGCGGGTATTCGGCGAAGTGTGGAAGGTCTGATCTTCCGCCTCATTCAGTCAACGAAATCACCCTATAAAAAGCGGAGTCCCACATGCAACCCCAACTGCCTATCGACGTCGATCCGAACACCGGCGTCTGGACCACCGACGCGCTGCCGATGCTCTATGTGCCGCGCCATTTCTTCACGAACAATCACACCGCGGTCGAAGAAGCGCTCGGCATCGACACGTATGCGGAGATTCTCTACAAGGCCGGCTACAAGTCCGCGTACTTCTGGTGCGACAAGGAAGCGAAACAGCACGGCATTGCTGGCATGGCCGTATTCGAGCATTACCTGAAGCGGCTTTCGCAGCGAGGCTGGGGCATCTTCTCGATTACCGAAGCGGACCCGTCGACTTCGCATGCGCGTATCGAGTTGCACCATTCGTCGTTCGTGCTCGCGCAGCCGGGCAAGGTCGGCAAGCTCTGCTACATGTTCGCCGGCTGGTTCGCGGGCGCAATGGATTGGGTCAACGACACCGCGCCAGATTCGTCGCGCAAGGGACCGCCTTCGCAATCGCGCGAAGCGCGCTGCGCAGCAGAAGGCCACGAGCATTGCGTATTCGAAGTCTCGCCGCTCGCCGCATAACGCGTACGGCACAGCACTACTAGCCATATCATTCCGAGGTCGATCGCGATGCGTTACCCGAACCTTTTCAAGCCTCTCACGCTGAACAAGCTGACCTTGCGCAATCGCATCGTGAGCACTGCGCATGCGGAGGTGTATGCGGAGCCGGGCGGCCTGCCTGGCGACCGTTATATCCGCTACTACGAAGAAAAGGCCAAGGGTGGTGTCGGCCTCGCCGTGTGCGGCGGTTCGAGCCCGGTGTCGATCGACAGTCCGCAAGGCTGGTGGAAGTCGGTGAATCTGTCGACCGACAAGATCATCGATCCGCTCTCGCGCCTCGCCGAAGCCATGCATGCGCACGGCGCGAAGATCATGATCCAGGCCACGCATATGGGCCGTCGCTCGGCATTTCACGGCGAGCACTGGCCGCATCTGATGTCGCCGTCTGGCGTGCGCGAGCCGGTACATCGCGGCAACGCGAAGATCATCGAAGTGGAAGAGATTCGCCGCATTATCACCGACTTCGCCGCGGCCGCTAAGCGTGTGAAGGACGCGGGCATGGATGGTGTCGAAATCTCGGCGGCGCACCAGCATCTGATCGATCAGTTCTGGAGCCCGCGAACCAATTTCCGTACTGACGAATGGGGCGGCTCGCTCGAAAACCGCCTGCGTTTCGGCGTCGAAGTGCTGAAGGCGGTCCGCGAAGCAGTCGGCCCCGATTTCTGCGTCGGCTTGCGCATGTGCGGCGACGAGTTTCATGAAGACGGGCTCGATCACGAGCAGTTGAAAGAGATCGCGCAGGCCATGAGCGAAAGCGGCCTCATCGATTATCTCGGCGTGATCGGTTCGGGCGCGGACACGCACAACACGCTCGCGAACTGCATGCCGCCGATGGCGCTGCCGCCCGAGCCGTTCGTGCATCTCGCAGCCGGCATCAAGGCGGTCGTCAAGATTCCGGTCATGCACGCGCAAAGTATTCGCGACGCGGGCCAGGCCGAGCGTTTGCTCGCAAGCGGCATGGTCGATCTCGTCGGCATGACGCGCGCGCAAATTGCCGACCCGCATATGGTCATCAAGATTCGCGATGGCCGCGAAGACGAGATCAAGCAATGCGTCGGCGCGAACTATTGCATCGACCGCCAGTACAACGGGCTCGACGTGCTGTGCGTACAGAACGCGGCGACATCGCGTGAAGCGACGATGCCGCATGTGATTACGCGCACGAGCGGGCCGAAGCGCAAGGTCGTTGTGGTCGGCGCCGGTCCTGCCGGACTCGAAGCGGCTCGCGTTGCGAAGTCGCGTGGTCATGACGTCGTGCTGTTCGAAAAGAACGACTACGTGGGCGGCCAGATCATGCTCGCGGCCAAGGCGCCGCAGCGCGAGCAGATGGCGGGCATCGTCCGCTGGTTCGACATGGAGACGAAACGTCTTGGCGTGGACCGCCGTCTCGGTGTCGCTGCCGACGAGAAGGCCATCATGGCCGAGAAGCCGGACATCATCGTGCTCGCGACGGGCGGTTCGTCGTTCACATCGCAAGTCGCGGCATGGGGTGTCGACGAAGGTCTCGCTGTCAGTTCGTGGGACGTGCTCTCGGGCAAGGTCGAGCCGGGCAAGAATGTACTCGTGTATGACGGCGTCAGCACGCATGCCGGCGCAGGCGTGGCCGATTTCATCTCGAGCCGCGGCTCGAATGTGGAGATCGCCACGCCCGACGTGAAAGTCGCCGACGACGTCGGCGGCACTACGTTCCCGATTTTCTATCGCCGTCTCTATGCGCAAGGCGTGGTTCACACGCCGAATTACTGGCTCGACAAGGTGTACGAAGAAGACGGCAAGAAGATCGCCGTGCTTCGCAACGAGTACACCGAGGAGCAGGAAGAGCGCGCGGTCGATCAGGTGGTGATCGAAAACGGCAGTACGCCGAACGACGAGTTGTACTGGAAGCTCAAGCCCGAGTCGGTGAATCGCGGCCAGGTGGACGTGCATAAGCTCTTCGCATCGGAGCCGCAGCCGTCGCTTTCCGAAGAACTCGGCAATGGCCGCTTTCTGCTGTTCCGCGTCGGCGACTGCATCTCCATGCACAACATTCACGGCGCGATTTACGACGCGCTGCGCCTTTGCAAGGACTTCTGACGATGAGCCCCGTGTCTGTCATCACCGTGCTGTTGTGGTTGTCGATGGCGGGTCTGGCGTTCGCGCTCGCGAAGCGCGCCGCGTATTGGCGCGAGGGCCGCGCGACGGCGGCGGGCGCGTACGGCTGGGCCAATCTGCTGTCCATTCCAAAGCGCTACTTCGTCGATCTGCATCATGTGGTCGCGCGCGATCCGTACATTGCAAAGACGCACGTCGCGACCGCTGGCGGTGCGATCCTCGCGATGGCGCTCGTGTTCGTCAACTACGGTCTCGCGATCTACTCGCCGTGGCTCGACAAGCTGATCTTTCTGGCCGCGCTCGTGATGCTGGTCGGCGCCGTGTTCGTGTGGCGCCGCCGTCATGGTGCGAAGGCGGTGCCCGCGCGGCTTTCGCGTGGACCGTGGGATCACTTGCCGCTGCTGCTCGGCTCGTTCGCGCTCGGCCTCGTGCTGTTCGTCGCGCTGCCGGCTTCGGCGATGTCGGGTGCGCTCGCCATCATCGTCGCGCTGCTGATCGCAGTGGGCGCCTTCACGATGACGTTCGGCGCCGCGCGTGGCGGTCCGATGAAACATGCGCTCGCGGGTCTTTTGCATCTGGCTTTTCATCCGCGTCAGGAGCGCTTTGCCGAGCGTAACTCGAACGATGTCGTGCCGCCCACCGCATTGAAAGTGCCGATGCTCGACGCGAAAGAATATGGCGTGGGCAAGCCGGTTGAATTTCGCTGGAACCAGTTGCTCAGTTTCGATGCGTGCGTGCAGTGCGGCAAGTGCGAAGCGGCATGCCCCGCATTCGCCGCCGGCCAGCCGCTTAATCCGAAGAAGCTGATTCAGGATCTGGTCACGGGCATGGTCGGTGGAACGGACGCCGAATACGCGGGTAGCCCGACGCCCGGCATTCCGGTCGGCAAGCACGGCGGCGCACCGCAAAAGCCCTTAATTTCCAGTCTCATCGAAGCGGAAACGCTGTGGTCATGCACGACCTGCCGCGCTTGCGTGCAGGAGTGCCCGATGCTGATCGAGCATGTCGACGCAATCGTGGACATGCGCCGTAATCAGACGCTTGTCGAAGGCACGGTGCCCGGCAAAGGTCCGATCACGCTCGCGAATCTGCGTGAGACCGGCAGCGCGAATGGTTACGACATCGGTGCGCGTTACGACTGGGCCGTCGATCTTCAGGTGCAGGTCGCGCAGCCCGGACGTCGCGTGGATGTGCTCTTGATCGCAGGAGAAGGCGCGTTCGACATGCGCTATCAACGCACGCTGCGCGCGCTCGTCAAGGTGCTGAACCGCGGGGGCATCGACTATGCGGTACTGGGCGGAGTGGAAACGGATACCGGCGATACGGCCCGGCGTCTCGGCGACGAAGCCACCTTCCAGCAACTCGCGAGCAAATTGATCGGCACGCTTTCGCAGTATTCGTTCGGCAAGATCGTGACCGCAGACCCTCACGTGCTGCACAGCCTGCGCAACGAATATCGCGCGTTGGGCGGCTTTTACGAGGTCCAGCATCACACGGCGCTGATCGACGAACTCATCGCGAGCGGCAAGCTGTCGCCGCGTGCCGCGGCCGCGTACGCGGATAGCAAGATCACGTATCACGATCCGTGTTATCTCGGTCGCTATAACGGCGAAACGGAAGCGCCGCGCCGGGTGTTGAAGAGCATCGGCATCAAGGTCGTCGAAATGGAACGCAACGGCATGCGTGGACGTTGCTGCGGTGGCGGCGGCGGCGCACCGTTGACGGACATTCCGGGCAAGCGGCGCATTCCCGACATTCGTATCGACGACGCACGCGGCATCGGCGCAAACATCGTCGCCGTCGGTTGCCCGAATTGCACGGCGATGCTCGAAGGCGTGGTCGGTCCGCGTCCCGAAGTGCTGGACGTCGCCGAACTGGTTGCAGCGGCGCTGGAGTAACGCGATGAACACAATCAAACGAATCGATCCGCGCCGGCCGTTCACGATCACGGCTGACGGACTTCTGCGCATTACGTTGGGCGTTATCGGTGTGGCCGGTGCGCTGGATTTCACGGCCGCGAGCGGCGCACATCGCGAACAGCCGAAGCCGCGCCGCACGACAGCGGCGCCTTCGCACACGATGCTGGTCGCGGCGCACGCGGACCGCGGCGCGCTCGACGAGCATGCGCGCCAGACACTCGCCGCCGCTGCATTGGTTGCGGATGCATCGACGGAAATCGTGCTGCTGGTATTCGGCGAGTTCACCGGCGACGCCGCGGCGCTCGGCGCCGACAAGCTAATCGAATTGCCCATGTTCGATCGACGCAAGTTCGCGCCGGTCGATGAACTGAATGCGCTTGCCGCGTGCGTCGCCGCGTATGCGCCTGTGCATGTGTTCCTGCCCGACAACGCGACCGGCGACGGCGATCTCGGCCGCCGCTATGCAGCCGCGGCGAATGCGAGCGTCGCGACGCATGTGGTCGAAATAGACGCCTCGCATGTGGCCGCGTATGTGCATGCGAATACCGCGTTGGCTTCGCGCGCGTTGCCCGAAGTGGTTCTGCTCGCAGCGAATGCGGTCGATCCGAAGTTGCCGTTCGTCGGCGCGGGCGAGCGAGTGGTGTGGCGCTTCGATGGCGAGTCGGCCAGCGCGAAAGGCACGGTGCGCGATCTCGGCATCGAGGAAATGGACGCGGCGCAACTTGCATTGGAAGAGGCGGACTTCATCGTGTCCGCAGGCAACGGCGTGAGCGACGTGCCTGCGTTCGAGCGTCTCGCGGCTACGTTGGGCGCGGCGATCGGCGCAAGCCGCGTGGCCGTCGACGACGGCAAGTTCACGCGCGACAAGCAGATCGGCGCGACAGGCAAGACGGTCGAAGCCAGCGTCTATATCGCGTTCGGCATCTCGGGCGCCGTGCAGCATTTGCAAGGCATCAAGGATTGCCGTCATGTGATCGCCGTGAATCTCGACGCCAGCGCGCCGATTGCCAAGCGCGCGAATCTGACCGTGATCGCGGACGCGCACGAAACCATTGCGGCGCTCAACGATGCCGCGGCTGCAGCGCGTTCGGCGCGCGGCACCGGCGCGGCGTTACTCAATTCGAAGGCTGTTGCGGAAGGAGCGCTCGCATGAAAATCGCCGTACTCGTTTCGGTGGGCCGGCATCCGGTAAGCGGCGTTGCGCGTTACAGCCGCAACGACGCAGCCGCACTCACGCTCGCGTTGTCGCTAGTGAAGCAGCACAACGCCACGCTCGATGTGCTGCATGCGGGCGACGCAGCGAATCCCGCGTTGCAGGAGTATCTGGCGCTCGGCGCGCGCTCGGTGGAAGTGCTTGCGGTTCCCACTGCGGGCGACGACGCGCAAGCGGATGCTTCCGCGCCGCTCGCCGCGCGTTTGCATGGCTACGATCTGGTATTGACCGGAACGCGCGCGGAAGGCGCATTCGACAGCGGCATGCTGCCGTATCGCGTCGCCAATGCGCTGAATATTCCGCTCGTCGGCGCGGCCGTCGACGTGACGTTGAACGACGGTTGCGCGCAGGTGCGGCAATTCATGCCGAAGGGTTTGCGTCGACGTGTCGAGGTTCAATTGCCTGCGCTGATCGCGGTGCATCCGATGGCGAATGCGACGCCGACGTATGCATACGCACGACTGCGCGAAGGCACGATTCGTCCGGTTGCGAGTACAACAGCAGCGGGAAAAAGCGCGAACGATGCCGCCACAGAACCCGCCTGGACGATCCGCCCCGCAACCGCCAAACCCGTGCGCCTGGCCGCCGCTGAAAAGCGTTCCGGCCATGCCCGCATGCTTTCGGCAACCACGACGGAAAGCCGCGGCGGAAGCGTCGTAATTGAAGGGAGTTCCGTCGAAAAAGCACAAGTGATTCTCGCGTATTTGCGCGAGCATCAACTCGTGGATTACTGATTTCCGGTTCAGGCGAACCAGCGGCCAGGAGGGCCTGGCGCGGCGCCAGACGTGACACGCAACGGAGCACACAATGAAAGTTTCCGCAGACGTTCGCGCAATGATCGAACGCCGCAAAAAGAATCACACGCTGGAAGCGCCGTTCTATACGAGCGAGGACATCTTCGCGCTCGACATGGAAGCGATCTTTCGCCAGCACTGGATTCAGGTCGCAGTCGAGCCGGACGTGCCCGAACCGGGCGACTACATCACGGTGGAGATCGGTCACGATTCCATCCTGATCGTTCGCGACGACGACATGCAGGTGAGGGCGTTTCATAACGTATGCCGTCATCGCGGCTCGCGCCTGTGCAATACCGACAAGGGCTCGCTTGGCAACATTGTGTGCCCGTATCACAGCTGGACGTACAACCTGAACGGCGACCTGATGTTCGCCGAGCATATGGGCGACCAGTTCGACCGTTGCAAGCACAGCCTGAAGAAGGTTCATGTCGAGAACCTCGCGGGACTCATCTTCATCTGCCTCGCGGAGAATCCGCCCGCGGACTTTTCGGTGATGCGCGCCGCAATGGAACCGTATCTGCTGCCGCATGAACTGGCCGGCTGCAAGATCGCCGCCTCGATCGACATTATCGAGGAAGGCAACTGGAAGTTGACGATGGAGAACAATCGCGAGTGCTATCACTGCGTCGCGAACCATCCCGAACTCACCATTTCGCTTTACGAATACGGCTTCGGCTATCAACGCTCGCCGGCCAACGAAGAAGGCATGGCCGCATTCGAAGAGACCGTTGCACGGCGCACCGCGCAATGGGAAGCGATGAAACTGCCGTCGGCGGAAATTGAACGGCTCGCGGATCTCGTGACTGGTTTTCGCACGCAGCGCCTGCCGCTCGATCGCGACGGCGAATCGCAGACGCTCGACGCAAAAGTGGCGTCGAAGAAACTGCTGGGCGGCTTCGAGCAGGCCGATCTCGGCGGGCTTTCTTTCTGGACGCAGCCTAATTCGTGGCATCACTTCATGAGCGATCATATCGTGAGCTTTTCGGTGATTCCGCTTTCGGCCGGCAAGACGCTCGTGCGCACGAAATGGCTCGTGCACAAGGACGCACGCGAAGGCATCGACTATGACGTGAACAACCTCACGGCAGTCTGGCGCGCGACCAACGATCAGGACCGTGCGCTCGTCGAATACTCGCAGCGCGGCGCATCGAGCAGCGCGTACGAGCCGGGTCCTTATTCGCCGTTCACCGAAGGTCTCGTCGAGAAGTTCTGCGAGTGGTATATCGGCCGCATCGCGGATTACAGCAATGCACCGCAAACGCACGATGCCACGCCGCTTGCGCATGGCGAGAACGTCGTGTCCTTCGTGCGCTGAGCGCCGAGCGCAACCAGGAGCGGGAGAAAACAATGATGCGCGATCAGGCGGCGTTTCAGCCAGGCGGTGAGCCGGCCACAGACCCTGCAACAAGCCGTGCAAGCCGTGTTACGCAGCCGCGCTTCTGGGACGCGCTGCCGGCGCGCTGGAACAGCGACGTCGACGACACGCTGGTGTGCTGCCACGTCCGTCAGGAAACGCATGACGTGAAGAGCTTTTTCTTCCGCGCGCCGAATGAACGGGCGTTCGTGTTCGAGCCTGGGCAGTTCATCACGCTCGAACTCGATATAGACGGCGAATCGATTAACCGCTGTTATACGATTTCGTCGCCGCCGACGCGGCCACACACCATCTCCATTACGGTGAAGCGCGTGCCGGGCGGCAAGGTGTCGAACTGGCTGCATGACAATCTGCAAGTGGGCGGCGAGGTTCGCGTGCTTGGGCCGGCCGGCGAATTCACGTGCGCCCGCCATCCCGCGCGCAAATTCCTGTTTCTGTCGGCGGGTTCCGGCATTACGCCGTTGATGTCGATGAGCCGCGCGCATCACGAACTCGGCGAGGACAGCGACATTGTGTTTGTGCACAGCGCTCGCACGCCGGACGACATCATCTTCGCGCGCGAACTCGATCTGATTGCGTCGAATCACGCGCATTTTCGCACCGCGTTTGTGTGCGAACGCTTAGGCGCGCGCACGAATTGGCCTGGCGTGACGGGCTTTTTGACCTTACCGCTGCTCAAGCTGATCGCGCCTGATTTTCTGGAACGCGAGATCTTTACCTGCGGCCCCGCGCCGTATATGCAGGCGGTACGCAATCTTCTGGAGGAAGGCGGCTTCGATCGCCGTCATTATCATGAAGAGAGCTTTTCGTTCGAAACGGTCAGCGAGGTCGCCGCGCAATTGACGACCGCTCACGTCGGCGATGTATTGCAGACCGCGACTGAAGCGGTTGCTGTGGAGAGCTTTGCAGAAGCGCGGCGAGAAGCGCCGGCTTTCGAGCCGGCTCCCGCGGCGCCGGAGATCGGAACCGAAATCGAAACGCGCTACAAGGTGAGCTTCACGAAGAGCAATCGCGAGATCGAATGCGGCAGCGGCCAACATGTATTGGACGCTGCAAAAAAAGCGGGCGTGCGCCTGCCGGCATCGTGTACCCAGGGTATGTGCGGAACCTGCAAGGTAAAACTCGTATCCGGCGAAGTCGCGATGAAGCACGCGGGCGGCATTCGTCAGCGCGAAATCGATCAGGGCATGGTGCTGCTGTGCTGCAGCAAGCCGCTCACCGATCTCGTCGTCGAAAAGTGACTGGCGCGCGCGCCAGGAAAAGCAGTTGCCGCCAGTGGCCGGGCACGCAGATTAACCAGGTCGCATGCGGACAACTGCGTGTCGCAAAACAACGTTACTGGGCAATTCTGGCTGGCGATTCTAAATGCTCATTGGGTTGTTTGTGGAAGTGAACGGGAGAACGGCGATGAGACTGATCAGAAAGATATTGGTGTTGAGCACCCTGAGCGCGGCGCTGGCGGCAAGCAGCGTGAGCGTTTCGGCGGATACGAAGCCGACCATCAAAATCGGCTACGTGGAAGGCTGGGACGACAGCGTGGCGACGTCCAACGTCGCTGCACGCGTGATCGAGAAACGTCTCGGCTATCAGGTTCAACTCGTACCGGTCGCGGCCGGCGTGATGTGGCAAGGCGTGGCGCGCGGCGATCTCGACGCGACGCTGTCCGCGTGGCTGCCGGTCACGCATGGCGCGTACTGGAACAACTTCAAGGAGAAGGTGGTCGACCTCGGGCCGAACTTTAACGACGCGAAGATCGGTCTGATCGTGCCGGATAATCTCGACGTGAAAACGGTCGGCGATCTCGAAGCGAAGAAAGCGGAATTTGGCTCGCGTATCGTCGGTATCGACGCCGGTGCGGGCGTGATGCAAAAAACCAGCGAGGCCATCAAGGCGTATGGACTCGATTACAAGCTGATGCCCAGCTCGGGCAGCGCAATGACCGCGGAACTCGCGCGTTCGGAAGCGGCGAGCAAGCCGATCATCGTGACCGGCTGGAAACCGCACTGGATGTTCGCGAAGTACAAGCTGAAATTCCTCGAAGATCCGAAGAAGGTATTCGGCGAAGCGGAGCACGTCGATAGCGTCGTGAATCCGGAACTGGAAAAGAAGGCGCCGCAGGTGGTCGCGTTCCTGAAGAAGTTCCAGTGGAAGCCGGGCGAGATCGACAGCGTGATGCTCGCGACGCAAAACGGCGAGAAGCCGACCGCCGCAGCCGATGCGTGGATCGGCGCGCATAGCGATCGGGTGGATAGCTGGGTGAAGTAATCCACTCTATTGCCGGTTAAGCGATACGACGAAACGCCGCTTCTTTTCCAGAAGCGGCGTTTTTTTGTGCTGCAATGTTATTGCAGAACGACCGTTCTATCGCCATTGATAAACACGCGCCGCTCGATAAACGCCTTCACTGCGCGAGCAAGCGTAATGCACTCGACGTCGCGGCCGGTGGCAAGAAGTCGATCCGGACTATACGAATGATCGACGCGTTCGACCACTTGCTCGATGATCGGACCTTCGTCGAGATCGTCGGTCACGAAGTGCGCCGTTGCACCGATCAGTTTGACGCCGCGCGCATGCGCCTGGTGATACGGCTTCGCGCCTTTGAACCCAGGTAAAAACGAGTGGTGAATGTTGATCGCGCGCCCGGCGAGCGCACGGCTCGTCTCGCCCGAAAGAATCTGCATATAGCGCGCGAGAATCATCAGTTCGGCCCCGGAAGTCTCGAACAGATCCAGCAGACGCGCTTCCTGTTGCGGCTTGGTATCGGCCGTAATAGGCAGATGATGAAACGGCAATCCGTGTTGCTGCGCGAGCGGTTCGAAATCGCGATGATTCGAGCCGATACCGACAATGTCCATTTTCAGTTCGCCCATTCGCCAGCGGAACAGCAGGTCGGCAAGACAGTGCTCGAGCTTCGACACCATGATCAGAACCTTGGGTCGCGTGCCGACATCATGCATCGCCCACTGCATATGAAAGCGCTCGGCAATGGACTCGAATTCGCGTTTGAGCGCCGAGATATTCAGCGTCTCGTTGCTGTTCACGCCGTGAAAGACGCAGCGCACGAAGAAGCGTTCGCTGAGATCGTCGTCGAAAACGGTGAGTTCGTCGATATAACAATGATGCCGGTCGAGAAAGCCGACAACGGCGGCAACCTGGCCCGCGGCGCTCGGACACGCAACGGTGAGAACCAGTTGACCTGGACGGGAATCGGCGGACATGCGCTCTCCACATAGACGATAGGCTCATGCCGCGGACGCGGCATGCATCGTCGCAGTAGAGCAAATCCGTGCGCGAGGCGGATAGAAGCGAATCGCCGTGGCAATGGAACGGGAGCGTCAGAGCGTCAGAGCGTCATTCGGCGTCGAGCCCGCATTCGCCGAGCAGCCATTGGCGGAAAGCGTCGACCGCCGGCGTGGCCGCACGCTGCGTGACCAGCATATAGCCGCGCTCGGTGACCACCGGCGCATCGAACAGTTCGACGAGTTGCCCCGTTGCAAGCAATTCGTCGATGAGCGGCGCCCAGCCGAGTGCCACGCCCTGGCCCATGATCGCCGCATGGGCGACGAGCGTGAAGCTGTTGAACGTGATGCCGCGATGCGCGGCCGGCGCGACGAGACCATGCGCCGCGAACCAGTCGGCCCATGACAGCCAGCGCGCCGGCTGCGTGGGTTCGAGATGAAGCAGCGGCAGCGTGAGCAGTTCGGAGGGCGACGTGAGCGGCGGATGCGCCGCGAAAAACGCCGGACTGCACACCGGCGTCACACGCTCGGGAAAAAGCTTGACCACGCTGCGTGCATTCCAGTCCGCATGTTCGTCGCCGAATGCAATCGCCACATCGGCCTGATCGTGCGATGGATCGAATACGCTTTGCGACGTAATGATCTTGACATCGACATCGGGCATGAGCGCCTTGAATTGCGAAAGCCGCGGCATGAGCCAATAGGTTGCGAAGCCGAAGTCGGTGGATAGCGTAAGCGTTTGCGGCGTGCGGCGCGCGCGGATTTCGGCGGTGGCAACGCGGATCGTGTCGAGCGCATGACGCACGGCTTCAAAAAGGCGCTCGCCGTCTTCCGTGAGCCGCACGCCACGATGACCGCGCTCGAAAAGCGGCGCGCCCAGCGTCTCTTCCAGTTGCACGATGCGCTGGCTTACAGCCGGCTGCGTGGAGCCCAACTCGCGCGCGGCCGCCGTAAAGCTCGCCAGACGCGCGGCGGATTCGAACATCGTCAATGCCTGCATTGGCGGCAAGCGATCCTGCCTCGACATAACGCCCCCTTATAGGCACATAACGAATTGCCGTCTTCACAGCGCCGAATTGAACGGCAATAGTGATGTTGATGCCGCACGCGCTCCAAGAGCACCGCTCAAATGCGGCTGTTGTTGCAGATGCACCGGCACAGGTACTTGCACTGACATTCATGATTTTATTCGAGGCGCGCTCCAATGCTTGACAGCAAAAAGAATATTCTTATTCTGATGGCCGACCAGATGACTCCGTTCGCGCTTGCCGCGTACGGCCACCCGCTCACCCGAACACCCAACCTCGATCGTCTGGCAAAGCAGGGCGTGGTTTTCGATTCCGCGTACTGCGCGAGCCCGCTATGCGCGCCGTCGCGTTTCTCGTTTCTCTCCGGCAAGCTGCCGTCGGCAATTGGCGCTTACGACAACGCAGCAGAATTTCCGTCGCAAACGCTGACATTCGCGCATTATCTGCGCGCGGAAGGCTATCGCACGATTCTCTCCGGCAAGATGCATTTCTGCGGCGCCGATCAGTTGCATGGTTTCGAAGAGCGCCTCACTACCGACATTTATCCCGCCGACTTTGGCTGGACACCGAATTGGGACGACTTCGAAGCGCGCCCTACGTGGTATCACAACATGAGTTCCGTGATCGACGCCGGCCCTTGCGTGCGCACCAACCAGCTCGACTTCGACGACGAAGTGACGTTCACCACGCGCCAGAAGCTCTTCGACATCGCGCGCGAACGTCATGCGGGTAAAGATGCACGGCCGTTCTGCATGGTCGCCTCGCTGACGCATCCACACGATCCGTATGCCATTCCGCAGAAGTACTGGGACATGTACCAGGACGAAGAGATCGACATGCCCACGCACCGCGACTCATTCGACGAAGCCGATCCGCATTCGAAGCGCCTGCGTCACGTTTGCGAAACCGATCGCACGCCGCCGACCGGGCAGCAGATCCGCAACGCACGGCGTGCGTATTACGGCGCGATTTCCTATGTCGACGATCAGTTCGGCGCGATTCTCGAAGCATTGGAAGAGGCCGGGCTCGCGAACGATACGATCATTGTCGTCACTTCCGACCACGGCGAAATGCTCGGCGAGCGCGGACTCTGGTACAAGATGACGTTCTTCGAAGGTGGTTGCCGCGTGCCGCTGATCGTGCATGCGCCGCAGCAATTCGACGCGCATCGTGTGAGTGCTTCGGTATCGCATCTCGATCTGCTGCCCACGCTTGTCGAACTCGCGCGTAGCGAACCACCCGCGGCGTGGCCCGATTCGCTCGACGGACATAGTCTCGTGCCGCATCTTCTGGGAGAGCGGGGCGGTCATGATGAAGCGATCGGCGAGTACCTCGCCGAAGGTGCAATTGCACCGATCGTGATGCTTCGGCGCGGGCGCTTCAAGTTCATTCACACGCCGGCCGATCCGGATCAACTCTATGACGTGCAGGCCGATCCGCTGGAGCGCGCGAATCTCGCATTCAACGCGGAGTACGCCGCTCAGGTCGAAGCATTCCGCAAAGAGATTGCCGCTCGCTGGAATCTCGCCGCGCTACATCAGGACGTGCTGCAAAGCCAGCGTCGTCGCCGTTTTCATTTCGCCGCGACCACGCAAGGCACCGTTGCTTCATGGGACTGGCAACCGCTCGTCGATGCAAGCCAGCGCTATATGCGCAACCACATCGACCTCGATACGCTGGAGGCGATGGCGCGTTTTCCCGCAGTCGCGCACTGAGTTGTCTCTCTTGTCTTGCACCGCTACGCCCGACGCTCCACGCTAACGATTCACCCACTCACAGGAAGCCGCGATGATGAACAAGCTATTCAAACAGGCCATGTCCGGCGTTGCGCTGCTATGCGCGGCGGCGAGCTTTGCGTCGGCCGCCGAGCCGCAATCGTGCATGCAGGTCAACATGGCGGGGCCGGGATGGACCGACATCGACGCAACGAATGCGATGACCGGCGTCGTGCTGAAGGCGCTCGGCTATAAGCAGAAGGTGGCTAACCTGTCGGTGCCGATTACGTACCAGGGCCTGAAAAAAGGGCAAATCGACGTATTCCTCGGCAACTGGATGCCCGCGCAGGCGCCGGTCGTCAAACCTTTCGAAGAAGAAAAGTCGATCGTGGTCGTGCATCCGAACCTGAGCAATGCGAAGTTCACGCTTGCCGTGCCCGACTATGTGGCGGCGGCCGGCGTCCATTCGTTCGCGGATCTCGCGAAGAATGCCGACAAGTTCGACAGCAAGATATACGGCATTGAACCGGGCGCGCCGGCCAACCAGAACATCAAGAAAATGGTGGATGACAAGGCGTTCGGACTCGATAGCTGGAAGGTGGTGGAATCGAGTGAGACAGGCATGCTCACGCAAGTGGAGCGGGCCGTGCGCGAGAAGAAGTGGATCGTCTTTCTTGCGTGGGAGCCGCATGTGATGAATACGAAGTTCAAACTGTCGTATCTGGACGGAGGCGATAAGTACTTCGGTCCGAACTACGGCGGCGCCACTGTGAATACGGTTGCGCGCAGCGGCTATGCGGAGCAGTGTCCGAATGTCGGCCGTCTTTTCAGGCAGCTTACGTTTAACGTCGACCTGGAAAACGGCGTGATTACCGAAGTACTGGAAAAGAAAACCAGTGTCGATGTGGCCGCAACCGAAGCACTCAAGCGTCATCCCGATCTGCTCAAATCGTGGCTCGACGGCGTGAGCACCGCGAACGGCGCCAATGGATTGCAAGCCGTGCAAACGGCGCTCGGTGTGAAATAACAAAGGCCATTGCAATCGCCAGGTCGCGAGGCGACAGATTCATGTCGCATCCAATCGATTCGCCGTAAATCTGGACCCGTATTCTTGACTCGTCGATGCCGGCCTGGCGGAATTTTAATGCTCAACAAATAGCAGCCAGGTCTTATCGACCGGTCTCAACCGGTTTCGAACTGCCCGTCATGCGAGAAATGCCGCACGCCTGAAAGCCGCGCGGCAGGGATCGCTTTATCCAACGAATTGTGCAGGCATAGAGCAGGGGAGAATTAGATGAAGAAGAGAAATGCCGTCAGTCTTTCGGGACTCGCTATTGCAGCAAGTGCGGTATGTGCGCCAACGGCTGTCCATGCACAAAGCAGCGTCACGCTGTACGGCATTCTGGACGCCGGCATTACGTACGTGAACAACGCCGGTGGTTCCCACCAGGTTAAGTTCGACGACGGCATTTCGTACGGCAACCGGATCGGCTTCAAGGGCGTCGAAGATCTCGGCGGCGGCTTGCAGGCGGTATTCGTACTCGAGTCGGGTTTCCACGTAGGCAATGGACAACTTGGATTCGGTGGCGCTGAGTTCGGACGCCAGGCGTATGTCGGTCTGAAGAACAACTGGGGCACCTTGTCGTTTGGTAACCAGCTCGACATGACCGAAGAATTCGCGTATCTGTACAACATATCCGCGTGGGCAAGCGGTTACGCGATCCACCAGGGCGACTTCGACCGGATGAACGGCGACCGGCTGCCTAACTCGATCAAATTTCTCTCCGCCGATATATCCGGCTTTTCTTTCGGCGGCATGTACTCGTTCGGCAACACGGCCGGCGACTTCCATCAGAAAAGTGCGTGGAGCGTGGGCGCGCGCTATGAGCACGGTCCGTTCAACATGGGCGCCGCCTATACGCAGTTGAACAACCCGTTCGGCATCTATGCGTTCGATCCGTACGCGATGATCGGCACGCATACTTTCCTCGGCAGGCCGACCGTTTCCGTCGATCCTGCAACCGGCGCGGTTACAGATCTGTATAGCTCGACTTCATTTCCGGTCGACAGGCAGGGCGCGTTTGCAATCGGCGCCGCTTATACGATCGGCAATGTGATGCTGAGCGGCAACTTCACTTACACGACGATCAAGGGCCTTGGTCAGACCTCGCATATGCAGGTTTATGAAGGCGGCGCTTCGTATACGTTCACGCCGGCGTTGATGCTCTACGGTGGCTATCAGCACACGCGGTTTGAAGGAAACCACTGGAATCAGGGCTCGCTCGGGCTTCACTACCTGTTGTCCAAACGTACGGACGTGTACATCTCGGGCGATTATCTGCGCGCATCGGATGGTGTGAATGCGGTGATCGGCTATAGCTTCACGCCGTCGTCGACCAGCACGCAGGCTGATGTGCGTATCGGCATGCGCCATTCGTTCTGAAGCGGCGCGGCGGATTTCTGTTAGCGGGAATCCGCCTGGATTTAGCCGTTAATTTGCACCCTTCGAAGACAGAGCGCAATGCGTCGCACCATTGCGGCTCTTACGCTTGACCTCGATCAAGAGCGCCCACGTCTTCTGACCGATGATGTCGTTACGACTTTAATCATCGCGTTGGAGGACATCATGACTAGCTCGGACGGCAGGATCTTATTTTCGGCAATCGCCGTTTTTGTGGCGCTCGGGGGTATAGGGGTGTCGATTCGCGGCTTGCTGTTCGACGAGCCGTCATTTTTTCGTTATGGCGTTGCCGGTGTAGTCGGTGGCGTTGCGTGCTTCGTGTGGCTACTCAATTCCGCACGCGACGGCAACTCGTGATCGCCTGGCTGCGTAGCGGCCGCTTGCTGACGTCAGCGGCGCTCCGAGCATTGCCCCCAAGCATCGCCACCACCAGCGGCCAGACCCTGCTCTGACGCTGTCTCCTCATCATCAATACATTCAATATGCCAATGCCCGTTTTGACGAGCCAATAGGCGGGCACGCCTTCGCGCCAGCCGTTGGCAATCGTTTCGTCGTGAGCGTTGCACTAAATCAAACGATGTGCACCGTGCGCGGCGCTGCGACCTCGTTGACGCAGGTCAATCGTCAGATGCGGATACGCGCTCATGATTCTCTCATCGACTCGCTGCTCCAGGTGGCTTTCGCTGCCGCAACGGTCGACGGAAACGCGCAGATCGGGCGGAGGCAAACATGTACGCACACATCGTGGTGGCACTCGACGGCAGCGACGCAGCCAAGCGCGCGCTGAGCGAAGCGATTCAGTTGACGAAGCTCTCGCGCGGCAGGTTGACGGTCGTCTACGTGCTCGATCAGTCGGCCGCGTTCACCTACGCAGGCGCCTGCGATCCGCATCTTCTGAGCGGCGCCGCACGGCAGGTCGGAACCACGCTGCTCGATGGCGCACAGAAACAGATGCGCGAGATGGACGTCGTGGGCGACACGGAGATCGTGGAAACCCGGGGCATCGCCGAAGACATCGCCGGCACGTTGCTGCGCTTCGTTCAGTGGAGCGGCGCGGACCTTGTTGTGATGGGCACTCACGGACGGCGCGGATTGCGGCGCATGGTGATCGGCAGCGTTGCCGAGCGTTTCGTCCGCCATGCGACGTGCCCCGTTCTGCTGGTTCGCGAGCCCACTGACGCAAAGCGGGAGGCGCCGCTTTGATCTGAACTAGCCGCTCGTCTCTTTGATCATTGGAGTCATCTCGTGAAAGCACTGGTTTATCACGGCGCCGGGCAAAAATCACTCGACGAGCGGCCGATGCCGCAACTCGCGTCGCCCACCGACGCCATCGTCAAGGTGACGCGCACGACCATCTGCGGCACCGACCTGCATATCCTGAAGGGCGACGTCCCCACCTGCGAGCCCGGCCGCATTCTCGGCCATGAAGGAGTGGGAATCGTCTATCAGGTTGGCGCTGCCGTCAGCACGCTGAAAGAGGGCGACCCGGTGCTCATCTCGTGCATTTCGTCGTGTGGCAAGTGCGACTACTGCCGGCGCGGAATGTACTCGCACTGCGCGACGGGCGGATGGATTCTTGGCAACAGGATCGACGGCACGCAAGCGGAATACGTGCGCATTCCTCACGCCGAAACAAGCCTGTACCGCATTCCCCAAGGTGCGGATGAAGAGGCGCTAGTGATGCTTTCCGACATCCTGCCGACCGGCTTCGAATGCGGTGTTCTCAACGGCAAGGTTGAACCGGGAAGCACGGTGGCGATTGTCGGCGCGGGGCCGATCGGGCTCGCGTCGCTGCTTACCGCGCAGTTCTATTCGCCGGCGCAGATAGTGATGATCGACCGCGACCCTTACCGTCTGGAGGTGGCGTCGCGCTTCGGGGCGACGGCGTGCGTCGATAGCGGCGTCGACGATCCGGTGGCAAAGCTCATGAAGCTCACCGCCGGAACGGGCGCGGATTGCGTGATCGAGGCCGTGGGTGTGCCCGAGACTTTCGAGCTATGCCAGGCGCTGGTGGCGCCTGGCGGCGTCATCGCCAATGTGGGCGTGCATGGCGTAAAGGCGGATCTGCATCTGGAATCGCTGTGGGATCGCAACATCTCGATCACGACGCGTCTCGTCGATACGGTCAGTACGCCGATGCTGCTGAAGACCGTGCGCGCCGGCCGGCTCGACGCCGCGAGCCTGATCACGCATCGCTTCAAGCTCGACGATGTACTGAAAGCCTACGAGACTTTCGGCGATGCGGCCCGATCGCATGCGTTGAAGGTCATCATCGAAGTGGCGTAAAGGCCCGTTGAATCGTCTGCCGGCATTCGAGCCTCGCCGACATGATCCACGTCAAACAGAACGGTGCCGCACACGCCTAACCTTGAATAGCACAGGGGTTTGCCGCGTTGCCCCTTGATTCAACGCCCAACCTTCAGGAGGCTTACCATGCGCGCATCCGATGTCATGACCCACACCGTTGTCTCGGCCACGCCCGACATGACCATTCGTCAGGTCGCCAAGATGTTTGTCGATAACGGCATCAGCGGCGCGCCAGTGCTGGATACGGACGGCAGCATCGTCGGCATCATCAGCGAAGGCGATCTGCTTCGCCGCAGCGAGATCGGAACCGACGAGACCAGGCGCGCGTCGTGGCTCGATTTCTGGTCCGCGAGGCATGAGGCGCGCGATTACGTCAAGACGCATGCGGCCAAGGTGAGCGATGTGATGACGACCGATGTGGTGACCGTGCAGCCTGACACGCCGCTTGGCGAAGTTGCGGGCATTCTCGAAGCACGGCACATCAAACGCGTGCCTGTGACGGAACGGGGACAGGTGGTCGGCATCGTGAGTCGTGCCAATCTCGTCCAGGCGCTCGCGAGCGTGCCCGATGAACCGGTGTCGGACGCCACGCTCTCGGACGCCGAAATCCGCGCCGTCCTCATGGGTGAACTGGCGGGGCGCAGATGGGGCTTTGCCGGCCGCAATATCGTGGTGACAGACGGCGTCGTGCATCTATGGGGCGTTTTCCAGTCGGCCGACGCAGTGGATGCCGTGCGCGTGGCGGCGCAGAACATACCCGGCGTCAAGCGTGTGGAAGATCACACCGAGCCGTATCAGATGATGCCTGGCATCTAGTAGCGGAAAGTAGCTCCGTACTTCTGCGCGTGCCCGACACCCGCGTCGCCTGCGATACCAACCGCCGCTAGGCCGCGGCCTTCAGTCGCTCGTCAGGCGCGGCGCCAGAGGCGGGGAACGATACTTCCACGGCGAGTCCGCGGCTCTCGAGGCCAGGCCCGAAGCGCACGGTCGCGCCAAAGTGTTCGGCAATGCGCGCGACAATCGAGAGGCCAAGACCGCTGCCGGTCGCCTGGTTGCCGGTGGCGCGAAAGAACCGGCTGGTCAGACGCGCGACATCTGCCGAGGCCACACCGGGGCCGTCGTCGCGCACAGTCACGACAACGCGATTATCGAGCGGCTCGGTCGCGCGCTTGACCGCAATTTCGATGTTGCCGCCCTCGCTTCCGTACTTGATTGCGTTGTCCACTAAATTGTCGAACAGGATACCGATCAGCACAGGCTCCGCATTGATTTCGGCCTGCATGTCGCAGTCGAGCATCGCGCGCATGTTTTTTTGCTGCAGGTTGCCGGCGTTCGCCAGCACGGCATCCTTCGCGAGCGACCCAGGCGCGAGCGGTGCCGTCGACAGTTTTTCATGCATGTCCAGACGTGCGAGCAGCAGCAATTGCTCGGCGAGCCGCGCGCTGCGATCCACGCCTTGCACGACGCGCTCCATCGCGAGTCGCTGCCGCGCCGGGTCCGGCTCGGCGAGCGCAACCTGTGCCTGAACCTTGATGGCGGCCAGCGGCGTCTTCAGTTCGTGAGCGGCGTCGGCGGTAAACGCGCGTTCACGTTCAAGCGAATGGTGCAGACGCGAGAGCAGCAGATTGAGCGCGTCGACGAGCGGGCGCACCTCGGTCGGCGCGTCGCCGATTTCGACAGGCTCGAGGCGGTTGATATGTCGCGAGCGGATTGCATCCGACAGCACGCGCAGCGGCGCAAGGCTCCAGCCGATGCTGAACCACACGAGCAGCGCGAGGACCGGCAGCGCAATCAGGGCAGGGCGCGCGATACGGCTCGCCACTCCGCTGACCAGATCGCTGCGCGTATTGGCCTGCTCGAATACGCGCACCGTGTGGCCGAGCGCCGTGCCGCGCAGCGTGAACGAGTGATACGTCTGACCGTCCAGCACGACGTCTTGCGTGCCCGTGACCGCCGGCAGCGGCAGGTCCCATGCACCGAGCGCGCGCAGGGCAGGGCTGCCGGCAATCACGTCGCCGTCGCGCGTGCGCACCTGAAAGAGCGCGTCGCGCGGCAGCGAGTCGTCGTCGTCGTTCTCGCTCGCACTGGTCGCGCCGCCTCTTTCTTCCTCGCGCACGTCGATGTGCGCGTTGGCAAGCGTGGCGAGGTTGGCCCGATCGAGAAGCGCGAGCACCTGCGCGACTTCCGCGAGGCGCGCTTCTTCCCATTCGCCGACTTCGTGCGTGGCCTCACGATAACTA
>NZ_JARESN010000020.1:0-120054 GCF_046054045.1 Paraburkholderia sp. RL17-368-BIF-A | reverse complement strand
ACCGATTGCCACAGCATTCGTACCCGTTGCCGACGAATCAGCCAGCGTCGAATTCGCGTGGAAATACTTGACGCCGCCACCGTTCACGATGTTGTTCACCGTGTTGTTCATGTTGGTGACGTTACCGCTCAGGTTTGCAACGTTGTTGTTCGTGTTCGACACGTTGTTCGAGACGTTGTTGACCTTCGCGTCTTCCGACTGCAACTGGCTCACGTTCACTGCATCCGTCGCGTTCAGACCCGCTGCGACGTTCGTGATGCGACGTTCTGCACCTGCCTTGCCCACCGACACTTCGCCGCCGGCTGCCGTCGCTGCCGAGATCGCCGTGCCACCCGTCGGCGTGAAGCCTGCCGTCGCCAGCGTGGCCGAGTTCGCCACCGAGTTCGAGCCCAGTGCTACCGAGTTCGCCGTCGTCGCCGACGCTGCACCGCCGATTGCCACTGCGTTCGTGCCCGTTGCCGACGAATCAGCCAGCGTCGAGTTCGCGTGGAAATACTTGATGCCGCCACCGTTCACGATGTTGTTCACCGTGTTGTTGATGTTGGTGACATTGCCGCTCAGGTTTGCAACGTTGTTGTTGGTGTTCGACAGGTTGTTCGCGACGTTCGACACGTTGTTCGAGACGTTGTTGACCTTCGCGTCTTCAGACTGCAACTGGCTCACGTTGACGGCATCGGTCGCATTCAGACCGGCTGCGACGTTCGTGATGCGACGCTCTGCACCTGCTGCGCCAACCGACACTTCGCCGCCGGCTGCCGTGGCTGCCGAGATCGCCGTGCCGCCGACCGGCGTAAAGCCTGCCGTCGTCAACGTGGCCGAGTTCGCCACCGCCCCGGCGCCGAGCGCAACCGAGTTCACGGTTGCGGCCGAGGCGCCTTGCCCCAGCGCAACAGTATTTATTGCAGTGGCGCTGGAATAGTCGCCGATAGCGATAGCCTCACTGGCCGTCGCGTTGGCGTGAGGACCTACCGCGACTGCTGCATGAGCGCCGGCATTCGCGTTACCACCGATCGCAACGCCCCAGCCGTTGGTGTTCGACGTCGTGCCACTAACCGTGGACGTCGCGCCTTCGCCAACCGCCACGCTATCGTATGCTGCGGCGGTGGCAGATTCGCCAAACGCGGATGAGTTTGTTGCGGAGGCGAGCGAACCCCAGCCCATTGCGGTCGAACTGGCGCCGCTAGCCACGGCAACCGGTCCGGCAGCAACGCTGTTCGAGCCCGTCGCGGACGCGTCCGCCAGCGTCGAGTTAGCGTGGAAATACTTGATGCCGCCACCGTTCACGATGTTGTTCACCGTGTTGTTGATGTTGGTGACGTTCCCGCTCAGGTTCGCAACGTTGTTGTTGGTGTTCGACAGGTTGTTCGCGACGTTCGAAACGTTGTTCGAGACGTTGTTGACCTTTGCGTCTTCCGACTGCAACTGGCTCACGTTCACTGCGTCCGTGGCGTTCAGGCCCGCTGCCACGTTCGTGATACGACGTTCTTTACCTGCCGCGCCCACCGACACTTCACCGCCCACGGCCGTGGCTGCCGAAATCGCCGTGCCACCAACCGGCGTGAAGCCTGCCGTCGTCAGCGTGGCCGAGTTCGCCACCGAGTTGTAACCCAGTGCCACGGAGTTCACCGTTGCAGCAGTGGAAGAGCCACCCAACGCCGTGCCGTTGGCCGCACCACTGGTGGCCCCCGTGCCCACAGCAAGCTGGTTGTTTACACCGGTGCCGCCAGCAGTAGACGCCTGCGTGCCTATCGCGATCGACAGACCACCGCCTGCTGTAGCGTTCTGACCGATCGCCATATCCTGCGAGTAGCCGGTATAGCTGCCATCGCCAATCGCGATCGCTCCATCCATGAGCATCCCGCTCTGCATCGATGCATTACGGCCAATCGCAATGCTGCCTGCACCGCGAGCAACTGCATTCGGTCCGACCGCCACGCTATCGACGCCCACAGCCGACGAGTCGGCCAGCGTCGAGTTCGTGTGGAAGTACTTGATGCCGCCACCGTTCACGATGTTGTTCATCGTGTTGTTGATGTTGGTGACGTTGCCGCTCAGGTTCGCGACGTTGTTGTTCGTGTTGGCCAGGTTGTTCGCGACGTTCGAAACGTTGCTCGAGACGTTGTTCACCTTCGCGTCTTCCGACTGCAACTGGCTGACGTTCACTGCGTCGGTCGGGTTGAAACCTGCTGCGACGTTCGTGATGCGGCGTTCGGCACCTGCCGAACCCACCGACACTTCGCCGCCCGGGGCCGTCGCTGCCGAGATCGCCGTGCCACCGACCGGCGTGAAGCCTGCCGTCGTCAGCGTGGCCGAGTTCGCCACCGAATTGGAGCCCAGCGCCACCGAGTTCGATGTGGTCGCCGTTGCAAGGTAGCCAACCGTGACCGCGCCCGCGCCAGACGTAAGCGAGTTGCTGCCGAGTGCGGTCGAGTTCGTGGCGCCAGCGGAAGCAGAGGTGCCGAGAGCAACCATGTTGTTCGTGGATACGGCGTTCAGCGTCGATGCGCCGTAACCGATGGCCGTCGACGATCCTCCGCCGGCTGTCGCGAAGCCGCCTATCGCGGTATCTCCGATGTACGTCGCGTACGCTGAGTCGCCTATGGCGATAGCGTCGTTCGTCGCCGTGCCAGACGCCCACGACAAAGCTTTCGGACCAATGGCGATTGAGCCGTATGATGATGTTGATGCACCCGCCTTGGCGTCGTCCGTGCCGTCGTTGTTCCCAGTCACCTTGAAATAGCGTGTACCTTGGCCGTTGTTGATGTTGGTGATCGAGGTGTTCAGCTTGCCCAGTGCCGTATCCACCGTGCCGAACGCCGTGCCGATGTCCGTCTTCGCGCCCGTCGTACCGTCGATCGAATTTGCGTTCGTCAGCGCGTAGCTAGGTGCGCTAATCGCGCCCGTCGAGCTAACCGTGGAACCGCCGCCAATGGCGCTGGCCGCAGAAGCGCTCACCGCGTAGAGCTGGCTGCCGTTGATCGCGTCGCCGCTAATGCTGCTGACGGTACCGGCTGCAACGTTCACGATCTTGTGACTGGTCATGTCGACCTGGTTCATCATTGCAATGCCGCTCGGGCCGTAGATCGTGACCTTTCCCGTCGCGTTGCTCCCGGAAGCGCCCACGAGAATCGCGGCGTTCGTGCCGTCAGGACTGAAGTAGTTGCCGTTTTCGGAAAGGACTACTCCAGTGCCGAGGCTCGAGCTACCGCTGAAGCATGTCGCAGCCTGCTGCGTGTTCGTCCATGCACCAGCTTGGGCCGCGCTAAAGCTGGCATAAGAGTTTATTGCATTCCCGCAATTGATGATCGAGCCCGCCATCGCGGATGGTGCGAACGCCGACAATCCCACCCCGGCAGCAACCAGCACTCCGCTTGCGCCTAGCGCCTTGATGCTACGTGCCTTGCGGCCGCTCTTCCCGCGTCCCTTCGCCACTTCCGGCGCTGCAACATATGTACCGGTAGTCTCATTCCAAACTGTTTTGTACGACTTGTTCACGATTTCATCCTGTAAAGGCGTGATGACTGGGATCTGCGCGGCACCGTGCTGATTAACGTGGTGCGTCGCTGCCAACGAGCTGCCAAAAGGATTCAATCTGACCGTCGCACTTATGCACTTGAGACTGTCTTAATATCCTTCCAGCGAAGATCTCAATATAAAACTGAGCGACTCTGGAGATAATCAGACTATGCTTAATTGGTCTCAATCGACTGTCACATACTAGGAAACGCGACTCGCGCCAAAATCTCACGGATCCTTGAAATTCTGTAAAGAAGTGGCTTTAAGGCAGGCAAGCATCGAACTTTATTTAGGATTATTCTTATTCGATGCAGTTCGATCTGGAGGAACACGGCCTGTGGACGGGGCTTTGCCCGTGCGACCGCAGCGCTTGTCCCATCGCGCGAATTTGAAATACGAACGAGGCAGACCGACGATTGCGCGATTATGCGATGGCCCGACCAGGAAATATACGGACTAAAATTCAGAAAAGTCCTAAGATTCGAAAAATCACGGGAATAGCGTTTTTTAGGATTTGTCTTATTTCTATTATTTCTTTATTTGATAACTCCGGCCGTCACTAGAACAATGACGAGCTTGCCCTCGATTGCATCAGGCCAACACAAGTTTTAAACCGCCAAATTTGCCTCCACATAAAAGACGGCGGAATTCGCAGATGAGCGCGAAAAAAACCGCGGCGAGGCGGTGGTTAGTTGACCGGAGGCGGTTTGATTTAACTCTTAAAGATTGACGCTTTCCGTGGCAGCTGGAGCGTTGATTGCCGTGACAATCACGGCCGCGTCGGCCGTCCTTTACGCGGACTTGCGCTTCCCAGCCATCCGCGCTAAACGCCCGCTCCGGCCTATCACGCCGGAGTGCTGCAAGCCGGTTACGTCCAGTCGATTCCCGTTGACAGTGACGGAACTCGGGAAAGCCGAGCTGTTCATGCCGCAACGCACCGATCGGTGAGCGTCAGGCCGTTTGGCCTGTAATGGGCCTGCTCATGCCCTGATTTGACCAAGGCTTGCCGGCCCGTCCGGCGCCCGCTCTGCACAACGGTCAGGAGCGCGCACATAGCGGCATCAGCAGACCGGCGTTTCAACCATCCGCACAGCCTGTGCAAGTCTCACAGCCGGGTACCTCTCAAAACGGCTTGATCACCACCAACGCGACCGCGGCCAGCATCCCCAGCACCGGCAGTTCATTGAACATCCGATACCACTTGTCCGAGCGACGGTTTTCCCCGCGCTCGAAAGTGCGCAGCAGAACCCCGCAGTAAGCGTGGTAAATCACCAGCAGCACGACCACGCCAACCTTCGCGTGAAGCCATCCCTGCCCTCGTCCGATACCGACGACAAGCCACAACCACAGCCCGCAAGCGAGCGCCGGCACCGCGATAAACGACATGAAGCGGAACAGTTTGCGCGCCATGATCAGCAGACGCTTCACCGCGGCGGGTTCGGTTTCCATCGCCAGATTGACGAAAATGCGCGGCAAATAGAACAGGCCGGCGAACCAGGAAGCGATCAGAACGATATGGAACGTCTTGATCCAGAGCATCGTGGGAGTCCTTGGTGGTGTGTGAATTATTGTGGAAAGCGCCGGCGATCATGCCGGGCCTGTGCCGCGACGCAAAGTGATCGGCGGTCGCGGGATTTGAAACAATCATGCGTGGCCGCGTTGCACGGCCACGCTTTCCATCGCGTCGGCGCCTAATGACGCCCTTCGCCATGCCCAAGCACGACATACTTCAGCGACGTCAACCCTTCCAGCCCCACCGGGCCGCGCGCGTGGAGCTTATCGTTGGAAATGCCGATTTCCGCGCCGAGACCGAATTCGAAGCCGTCGGCGAAACGCGTCGAGGCGTTCACCATCACGCTCGCCGAATCCACTTCGCGCAGGAAGCGCATCGCGCGATCATGGTCTTCCGTGACGATCGCGTCGGTATGTTGCGAACTGTACGTGTTGATGTGCTCGATGGCGGCGTCAAGATCGTCGACCACCTTGATCGCGAGCACGGGCGCGAGATATTCGGTGCGCCAGTCTTCTTCGGTTGCGTCGACGAGCGGACCCACGCCCGCGTCCGCCAGGACCGCACGCGCCGCCGCGTCCACGCGCAATTCGACATTTTTCTCGCGATACAGCTTGCCGAGCGGCGGCAACACGTCGGACGCAATGCCGCGCGCGACCAGCAGCGTCTCCATCGTATTGCAGGTGCCGTAGCGGTGCGTCTTGGCGTTATCGCAAACGGTCAGCGCCTTCTTAAGATCGGCGCGGTCGTCCACGTATACGTGGCAGATGCCGTCCAGATGCTTGATCATCGGCACCCGCGCTTCGTTCATGAGCCGCTCGATCAGGCTCTTGCCGCCGCGCGGCACGATCACGTCGACGTATTCGGTCATCGTGATCAGCTTGCCGACCGCGGCGCGGTCCGACGTCGCAACAACCTGCACGGCGTCTTGCGGCAAACCGGCCGCTTCGAGCGCCTCGCCGATCAGCTTCGCGAGCGCGGTATTGCATTCGAGCGCTTCCGAACCGCCGCGCAGAATCGTCGCGTTGCCCGATTTGAGGCAGAGCGCGGCGGCGTCGATCGTCACGTTAGGACGCGATTCGTAGATGATGCCGATCACGCCGAGCGGCACGCGCATCTGCCCGACCTGGATGCCGCTCGGCCGGTACTTCAGATTGCTGATCTCGCCGATCGGATCGGCGAGTGCCGCGACCTGGCGCAGACCTTCGACCATCGTCCTGAGCGCCTTGTCCGACAGCGTGAGACGGTCGATGAAAGCCGCGTCGTGACCTTTATCGCGAGCGCGTGCGACGTCGCGCGCGTTGGCTTCCTTGAGCAACGCGGCATCGCGCTCGATACCCGCCGCGACCGCCGCGAGCGCGGCGTTCTTCGCAGCCGTCGACGCCCGCGCCATCGCACGCGATGCCCGGCGCGCGCGCCGGCCGAGGTCGGTCATGTACTGGTCGATATCCATGGTGATTCTCGTATTGCCGGGCACGCCGATGCGCGGCGCACAGGCTGATTAGCTGATTAGCGAAAGATCCAGCGATTGTAAGTCGGGCCAGGGCGCTTTGCTTGCGAGGGCGCGGTTAGCGCCGCTGAGATGCCGCAACACGGCGGGCCGCGCTACGCTCGCTAGACCGAGCCAAGCTGTACGGCTGGCTAGCTCAGCACCGCGACACCTAAACCGCGCCGCCTACAGCACCAGCGAACCTCACGCCGGCCTGCGCACCGCGGCCGCAGCCGCACCCCGAGCAGGTCGTGGCGGCGGCGCAGCAGACGTTCTCGGCGACGCCACCACCATCGCAAGCTCGAACAGCCCGTCCCACGGATCGGGCGGCGGATCGTTGCGATGATTACCCGGCGTCCCGCCCGACAATCCCTTCACCTGTCGATCCAGCCGCGCCGCCAGCGCCAATGCCTTTTCCAGCGCCGCCTCGGTGACACGCGACAATGCCGGCCCGATCAAGCGCTCGCGCGGACCCCACACGCGGTTTTCGCGCACGAGCATGGCAAGCGGCTTGCCGGCCGCGACGCCGCGCTTGATCCGCAGCAGCGTGCGCAATTCCTCGACGACGGCCCACAACACCAGCACCGCCGCCTCGCCTTCGCCGCGCAGCCCGTCGAGCATGCGCGACAAGCGGCCGACGTCGCCGGCAAGCATCGCCTCGTTCAGCTTGAAGACGTCGTAACGCGCGACGTTCAGCACCGCGTCGTGTATCTGTTCGAAGCTCAACGAACCCGCCGGATACAGCAGCCCGAGCTTCTGGATTTCCTGATGCGCGGCGAGCAGATTGCCTTCGACACGCTCCGCGATAAACGCCAACGCGCGCCGCCCTTCCTCGCCCGCGGCCACCCGCTGACCCTGCGCCGCGAGCCGCTGGCCGACCCAGTTCGGCAATTGCGCGCGCTCGACGGGATCGATCTTCAACGCGACGCCCGCGTCGGCGAGCGCCGTGAACCACGCCGATTTTTGCGTGGCCGCGTCGAGCCGCGGCAGCGTGATCATGGTCAGCACGTCGTCGTTGACGGAGCCCGCGAGCGCCTTCAGCGCTTCGGCGCCTTCCTTGCCGGGCTTGCCCGACGGAATGCGCAATTCGACCAGTTGACGGTCGCCGAACAGCGACATGGACTGGCTCGCGCCGAGCAACGAACTCCAGTCGAAACTGCGCTCGACGGTGAACACAGAGCGGTCGGTAAAGCCGGCCGCGCGAGCCGACGCGCGAATCCGGTCGCACGCTTCCTGCGCGAGCAGATGCTCGTCGCCGTACACAACGTACAGTCCGGCGAGTCCCTTGGCCAGATGCGCTTCGAGCGCGTCAAGTCGCAGTTGCATGGCTATGCTGATGTCCGGTCAGGTCGACGTGCCCGCCGCTCACAGCGGCGGCGGCGGCAACGGCGCGCGCGGCACGACGCCCGGCACCTGCTCGCCCGGCGCCGGATGCATCGAACGCACGCTCGACAGACGTCGCGTGAGCTGGTCGATCGCGTCGTTTTCCATGTCGGCAAAGAGGATTTCCGACTCGGCGGTCTTCGCCTGCGAGTACTTGTCGCTATAGGTCATCGCGCGGTTCAACGCGATCACGCTCGGCGGAATCAGCACGGTGCCGTCCTTGCCGATCAGCGTGTAGTTCATCGCAAGGTTCAATTGATACTCGGAGACGACGCCCAGCGAATTCAGCGTCAGCGTGCTCGTGCCGCGGCTTTCGGTGATTTGCAACGTCGCGTCCGCGTTGGCCACCGACTTCACCACCACCGTGTCGCTGCCGCCCTGCACCATGCGCGTGAGCCGCGCGCCCGCGGCCGGCGAGCCGCCCGCGATGAAGAGGCGTTTGAACGCATAGTCCTGCTGACCGCGCAACTGGAAGCCGCATGCGGACAACATCAATACGCTGCAAGCCAGCGTTACAAAAAGCGATCTGCGAGTCACATTGGCTCCTGGTTCGCAGTGGATTCCCGGCGCTCGGCAAGCGACGCCGCGAGGCGGCGCGTTGCCGGCCGGCAGGTGTTGCTGTGTCGTCAAACGACCACGTTCACGAGACGGCCCGGCACGACGACGATCTTCTTCGGCGCCTTGCCTTCGCTGAACTTCGCGACCATTTCATGCGCGGCCGCGAGCTGTTCGATCGATTCACGCGACGCGTCTTTCGCCACCGTCAGCGCGCCGCGCACCTTGCCGTTCACCTGCAGCACGAGTTCGATCTCCGATTGCTCGAGCGCTTTTTCGTCGACCTTCGGCCACGGCGCGTCGAGCAGCGAACCGAATTCGTCGGCATAACCGAGTTCCTGCCAGAGCTGGAACGTCAGGTGCGGCACGACCGGATACA
Organism: Paraburkholderia sp. RL17-368-BIF-A; assembly: GCF_046054045.1. Classification (NCBI taxonomy): domain Bacteria; kingdom Pseudomonadati; phylum Pseudomonadota; class Betaproteobacteria; order Burkholderiales; family Burkholderiaceae; genus Paraburkholderia; species Paraburkholderia sp. RL17-368-BIF-A. The sequence goes on along the minus strand of NZ_JARESN010000020.1, from coordinate 111,222 downwards.
GCACACGCAGCATCACGCTGTACGTTTCGCGCAGTACGCCCGGCAGCGCGCCCTTCGCGCTGTCGAGCGCGTTGAGCATCTTCATCGCGGCCGACACGACCGTGTTGTACTGCAGACGCTGGTAGTCGAAGTCGGCCTGCTTCAGCACGCTATAGACTTCTCGGCGCAGCAGTTTGTCGGCGTCGCCGAGTTGCGCGGCGTCGAACTGCCCGCCCGCGCGCAACGCGGCTTCGTTCGCCTGAGCGAAATTCCAGACGCGGCGCAGGAAGCGGCTCGCGCCTTCCACGCCCGAGCCCGACCATTCGAGCTGCTGCTCGGGCGGGGCGGCAAACATGACGAACAGACGCGCGGTGTCCGCGCCGTGCTGATCGATCAGCGATTGCGGATCGACGCCGTTGTTCTTCGACTTCGACATTTTCTCGACGCCGCCGAGCACGACCGGCTCGCCGTCCGAGTTCAGCACGGCGCCGACCGGGCGGCCCTTGTCGTCGAACGAGACGGTCACGTCTGCCGGGTTGTACCAGGTCTTCTTGCCCGTCGCGTCTTCGCGATAGTAGGTTTCGTTGAGCACCATGCCCTGTGTGAGCAGGTTCCTGGCCGGCTCGCCGAACTTGACGAGACCCAGGTCGCGCATCACCTTGGCCCAGAAGCGCGAGTACAACAGGTGCAGAATCGCGTGCTCGATACCGCCGATGTACTGGTCCATCGGCGCCCAGTAATCGGTGCGCTCGTCGACCATGGTCTTCGCATCCGGCGACGCGTAGCGGTAGAAGTACCACGACGAATCGACGAACGTGTCCATCGTGTCGGTTTCGCGTTTGGCCGCGCCGCCGCAAGTCGGGCAGGCGCAGTTCACGAACGCTTCGGACTTCGCGAGCGGATTACCCGTGCCGTCCGGCACGAGGTCTTCAGGCAACACGACCGGCAGATCTTTTTCCGGCACCGGCACGTCGCCGCACTTCGGGCAATGGATGATCGGAATCGGCGTGCCCCAATAGCGCTGGCGCGACACGCCCCAGTCACGCAGACGCCACGTGATCTGCTTGTCGCCGAGGCCGAGCGCTTTCAGGTCGGCGGCGATCGCGTCCACCGCCTGTTCGTAATCGAGGCCGTCGTACTTGCCGCTGTTGACGAGCGTGCCCGTCTTCTCGCCGTACCATTCTTCCCACGCGTCTGTCGAAAATTCCTTGCCTTCGACCGCCACCACCTGCTTGATCGGCAGACCGTACTTCTTCGCAAACGCGAAGTCGCGCTCGTCGTGCGCCGGCACGCCCATCACCGCGCCTTCGCCGTAGCTCATCAGCACGTAGTTGCCGATCCACACTTCGACCCGTTCCTGCGTCAGCGGATGCGTGACGTAGAAGCCGGTGGCCATGCCCTTCTTTTCCATCGTCGCGACGTCGGCTTCGGCGACGCCGCCGCGCTTGCATTCGTCGATGAAAGCCTGCAACTCCGGCTTGTCTTTCAGGAGGCGCGTGGCGAGCGGATGCTCGGCGGCGATCGCGCAGAACGTCACGCCCATGATCGTGTCGGCGCGGGTGGTAAACACGCGCAGCAGTTTCTGTTCGCCGTCGATTTCATACGGGAAGCCGAAGTTCACGCCGAAGCTCTTGCCAATCCAGTTCTGCTGCATGATCTTCACGCGCTCGGGCCAGCCGAGGCCTTCGAGATCGTTCAGCAGTTCGTCCGCGTACTGCGTGATGCGCATGTAGTACATCGGGATTTCGCGCTTTTCGACGAGCGCGCCCGAGCGCCAGCCGCGGCCGTCGATCACCTGCTCGTTCGCGAGCACGGTTTGATCGACCGGGTCCCAGTTGACGGTGCCGGTTTTCTTGTACGCGATGCCCTTTTCCAGCATCTTCAGGAACAGCCACTGGTTCCACTTGTAGTAGTCGGGGCTGCAGGTGGCGACTTCGCGCGACCAGTCGATCGCGAGACCCATCGACTGCATCTGCTTCTTCATGTAAGCGATGTTGTCGTAGGTCCACTTGGCCGGCGGCACGTTGTTCGCCATCGCCGCGTTTTCCGCGGGCATGCCGAACGCGTCCCAGCCCATCGGCATCAGCACGTTGTAGCCGTTCATCCGCAGATAGCGGTACATCACGTCGTTGATCGTGTAGTTGCGCACGTGCCCCATGTGCAGCTTGCCCGACGGATACGGCAGCATCGAGACGCAATAGAACTTGGGCTTGTCGGTGGTTTCCGTCGTCTTGTACGCGTCGATGGCGCGCCATTGCCCTTGCGCGGCGGATTCGACGTCGGAGGGAACGTATTTTTCGTGCATGGTGTGATGGGTCGCTGGGTTCGGTGCTTCCGCACCGGCCGCTATGCTGCTTTGGTGCTTTTGCTGGATGAAATGGCGTCGTTTCCCCTTCTGCGGGGGAAAGGGCTGATTATACCGTTCGCGGACGGCTGCGCCGCGCTCTGAAGCCGCGCGCTTACTGCCGCGCGGCCGGCGGCGGGTCCGTCACGAAACCGATCCGCTCGAGACCGGCCTGCTGCGCGGCGCCCATCACCTGCGCGATCACCTCGTAGCGCGTGTTGCGCTCGGCGTGCAGGTGGATTTCGGGCTGGCCAGTGGCTTTGCCGGTTTCGCCGTCTTGCACTGCTTCACTCGCTTCCGCCGCTTTCGCCGCCTGCGCGAAGCGGCTGCGCATCTGTTCGAGCGTGATGAGGCTGCCGTTCCAGTAGAGCTTGCCCGCGGCGTCGATTGAAAGCGAAATGGTTTGCGGCGTTTCGCGCGCCGGCGCCGCGGCGACCTTCGGCAGATCGAGCCGGATAGCGTGCGTGAACAACGGCGCGGTAATGATGAAGATCACGAGCAGCACGAGCATCACGTCGATCAACGGCGTCATGTTGATCTCGGCCATCGGCGCGGCCGTCTGCTTTTTCTCGAGTCCGCCGAATGCCATGTCGCCTCCTCGCCGCGCGCTCAGTGAGCTTGCTGAGCGGCCGCCTGCTGGCCGCGCAGCGGCGCTTGCGGCTGGCCGGCGGGCGCGCAGACGTACGCGTGCAGATCGTGAGCGAAGCCGTCGAGTTCCTCCGACAACTGCCGCACGAGACGCCCGAGCACGTTGTACGCGAGCACCGCAGGAATCGCGACCACGAGGCCAAAGGCAGTCATGATGAGCGCCTCGCCGACCGGGCCCGCGACGTTTTCGATCTGTGCCTGCCCGCTCGCCGCGATACTGCCGAGCGCGTGATAAATGCCCCACACGGTGCCGAGCAGCCCGACGAAAGGCGCCGTGCTGCCGACCGAAGCGAGCAGCACTTGCCCGAATTCCAGCCGCCGTTGCGACGCACTGAGCGCCTGGCGCAGCGCTCTCAGCACCCGCTCGCCGCGCTCGACGCGCGCGAGCAACGCACCGGGAATATCGACCTCGGCGGCATGGAGCGCCGCTTCGGCGAGCGGCGAGAAGACGCGCTCGCGGTCGGCGCGCTTCAGCGCAGCGACGCCTTCAGCGAGCGTAGGCGCCTGCCAGAAGCGCGCGATCGCGCGCGTCGCCTGGCGTTTCGCGCGCACGAGCACCCAGCTCTTGACGATCAGAAAGCACCAGCTCGCCACCGACATCGCCAACAGCACATAGGCGACGCCATGCGTGATCGCGTCGCTCGTTTGAAGGTAATGGATGATGCCGCTGCCGCCTGCCATCTGGCCTCGCCGAAAGAATGTGCCGGACTGTGCCTAGCGCAAGCCGAGCACGTCCTGCATGTCGAAGAAGCCGGTCTGATGGCCCTCGAGGAAACGCACGGCGCGAAGCGCGCCCTGCGCGTACGAGAGACGGCTCGCCGACTTGTGCGTGATTTCAATGCGCTCGCCGATGCCCGCAAACAGCACCGTATGATCGCCGACGATGTCGCCGCCGCGAATCGCCGAAAAGCCGATGGTGGACGGATCGCGTTCGCCCGTCACGCCCTCGCGGCCGTAGACGGCGCAGTCGTCGAGATTGCGGCCTAGCGCATTCGCGATCACCTCGCCCATGGTGAGCGCGGTGCCCGACGGCGCGTCGACCTTGTGACGGTGATGCGCCTCGATGATCTCGATGTCGTAGCCGGTTGCGAAATGCTTCGCCGCGAATTCGAGCAGCTTCAGCGTGACGTTCACGCCCACGCTCATATTCGACGCGAACATGATCGCGACGTTGTCCGCCCCGGCGCGCAATTGCGCCTTCTGCGCGTTGTCGAAGCCGGTCGTGCCGATCACCATTTTCACGTTGTGGCGCTGCGCCGCTTCGAGATGCACGAGCGTGCCTTCCGGGCGCGTGAAGTCGATCAGATAGTCGGACTCGGCGAACACGCGCTCGATGTCGTCCGTCAGCGCGACGCCCGTCTGTTTGCCGACAAAAGCGCCGGCGTCCTGACCGAGTTGCGGCGAACCTGGACGGTCGAGCGCGCCGGACAGCGTGGCGTCGGAATCGTTAAGAACCGTTTCGATGAGCATGCGGCCCATACGGCCCGATGCGCCAGCAATCGCAATTTTCATGGCTACGAGGGTTCGAAAGAACGGCCCGGCAAGCGCGGGCAAAAGCGGCGGCGGGCAGCACGCCCTCGCGCCGCGCATGACTGGAACAGCAGAGAACCGGACGGCGCCGCGCAACCTGGCTTCATGCGCGACGCAACGCAAAAAGTCACGTTGCAGCGGGCGCTTGCGCGGCTACCGTCTTAAAACAAGGACAACGATATTACTGGCTCGTTCCCGAAGTGGACGGCGCGGTCAACGGTGCGTTGTACGTCGGGCTACTGCCGCTTTGCGACGAACCGCTCGGCCCGACCGGATTGTCCTGCGACGACGGCGCGGGAGGCGGCGGACGATGGAACTGGAACTGCGGCTGACCAGCGGACGTGGCGCCTTGCGGCGGCACGCCGCCGGCATTCGCGGTCGGCGCCGTTGAGCGCACCGACGAGCGCGTATTGCGCGACGGCGCCTGCACGGCATTCGTCGCACGATTGGCGGCTTGTGCGGCTTCGGCGTTCGCATCCGTGGACGGCGCGGCGGCGGCCGCTGCACCCTCGACGGACGGCGAGCGCGTGGTGTCCACGGTGACCGGGGCCGCAGCGGCGACCGGCGCACTTGCGCCCGCAGCGCTGCTTGCTACGTTAGGCACCGCTGCCTTCTTGCCGCGCTTGTCGCCGTCGATTTCGGCGAGCAGTTCGAGGTTCGACGGCAGATCTTCGCCGCCACTCCAGCTCGCGACGCGGTCGCCGGCGAACAGGACGATGAAGTCGCGCTGCTGCACGACGTTGGTCGAGCCGCGCTTGAAATAGAACACGTAGTCCCAGCGGTCAGCGTGGAACATGTCGGCCAGAAGCGGCGTGCCGAGCAACTGACGCACCTGCGCGCGCGACATGCCCACCTGCATTTGCGAAGCGGCTTCTTTCGAGACGAAGTTGCCTTGCACAACGGTAATCCGGTACGGCGTGATGCTTTGAGCAATCCGCTGCGTGAGGCTGTCGTACGTGGAACATCCTGCGAGAATCGCGACAGCCGCAACAGCGATCAAGGTACCCCGCATGCGGCTCCCCCGGTAGATCAATTGAGATTTTGAAATCATTTCACTCACCGTGCGGGCCCGCTGACGAGCCGCGCGAGTTTCATTCCATCGAAGATGACCAGAACGGCAAAAACACATTACTATGAGAGCCCAGCATTGTACTCTAGGGATCCCTTGTCATGACCAATCCAACCGATCTCAAGAATATCGGGCTCAAGGCGACCCTTCCGCGCCTCAAAATCCTTGAGATTTTTCAGCACAGCCCCGTCCGTCACCTGACGGCCGAAGACGTGTATCGCAATCTCCTGCACGAGGAACTCGATATCGGTCTTGCCACCGTTTATCGCGTGCTGACGCAATTCGAGCAGGCCGGCCTGCTGTCGCGCAGCAATTTCGAATCGGGCAAGGCGGTGTTCGAACTGAACGAAGGGTCGCACCACGACCATCTGGTGTGCCTCGATTGCGGTCTCGTGGAAGAGTTTTTCGACTCGGAAATCGAGAATCGTCAGCAGTCCATTGCGAAGGAACGCGGCTTCAAGCTGCAGGAACACGCGTTGGCGCTGTACGGTGCCTGCACGAAGGAAAACTGCCCGCATCGCAAGCATTGACGTGGCATCGGCCGTGTCGGGGGGCGCGGTCGGAAATTGAGCGATAAGCACAGAATGGCCCGGCCGGTGGTGAATCGGCCGGGCCATTTTTTCGTCGAATGAAAAGCGGTGCGTTGCGCTATTGCATTTCACTTGCTTACTTCAGCGCTTACGCCGGTATTTCGACGCTCTCCGCGAACACTAGCCGCCACGGCTGCGGCAACATCTGCTCGTCGCAATTGCGCCCCTCACCGCCGCGATCGACGACGAGAAAATCGCTCACGCGATCAAGCGCGAGAAGCGGATGATGCCAGACGCCCTTCGCATAATTGACGCCCTGCCAGGCGTCGGTCCAGAAGCCGCGCATCTGCGTGCAATCGAGCTCGCCGGCCGGCGCGACGACGATCAGATAGCGGCACGGCGTCAACGGAATGAAAGCCTGACTGCCGAGCGGGTGCCGCTCCAGCATCGCGATGTCGAGCGGCAACGCATGCGGCTGCGCCCGGAACAGGTTGACGAGCGGCCGCCCGCCGCCGTCCGCCACGTCGACGCGCGCGAGGTCGTGATAGCGCTCGGTCGTGCCGCCGTTGATCGGAAAATGACGCGCGCCTTCGAGTTCGATCACGTCGCCGAACGGCGCGAACGCCTCGCGCGTCAGACGCTGCAGTTGCAATGTCGGTTTCAAAGCCGCTTCCGGGGTCTTCATCCGTGACGCTCCATTTACGCGATCTCGCCCCACAGGCGCAGCCGCGACACGCCGCCGTCGGGGAAGATATTGAAACGCACGTGCGTGACCGGCCCGAGCGACGCGAGGCCGTCCGCGAACGTGTGAACGTGATCCATCTGCAGCTTCTGCTCATCGAGCAGCACGGGCCAGAACATCGCTTGGGTGACGAGCGAATCGTCGGTCCCGCCGATGACGCGCGCGGCCTGCAACGAGCAGCGATCCGGGAAATTGCCCTTGAAATGCGCGGTATCCACTTCGATTTTGCGGATCACACCCGGCCGCGCCAGCGCGACGATCGCCCAGTCGTTGCCCGGCTCGCGGCGGCGCCGCGTCTCCCAGCCGTCGCCCATGTTGACGCCGCGGCCCGGCATCAGCATCTGCGAGGCGGGGCCGAAATGCTGGTTGTTGGCGGCGACCAGATACGCGCCGTTTTCAATCGCCGCGAGGTCCAGCAGCGCGCCGCGCTCCACGCGTTCCCAGTCACGCCTGGGCTGGCCGTACACGCGCAAACGCGCGAGGCCGCCGTCCGGGTACAGGTTCACGCGCAAGTGCGTGAAGGCGCGCGCGTCGTTCACTTCGACGTAATGGTGCTGGTTGCCCTGGAGCGTCGTCGCGGGAACCAGCGTTTGCCAGTCGGCATTGTCGGGCGGCACGTCGCCGTCCGCGTGACAGGCGTCGATCGACGCCGCCGGCGGAAAATTGCCGGTGAAGTGGCTCGTGTCCAGATCGACGCCGTGCACGACGCCCGGCCGCGCGAGGCGGATCACGCAAAAATCGTGGCCGCTCGTGCGCTTGCGGCGGGTTTCCCAGCCGTCCATCCACTTGCCGTGGTCGTCGTATTTTCCGGGGATGAATACCGCCGGCTGCGGATCGAGCATGCGTTCTTTCGGCGCGAAGAATTCGTCGCTGGCGAAGAGCGCCTTTGCGCCGAGCCGCGGGTCGGCGAGATTCATGTAGCGGCGGGTGAAAGCGGGAGCGTTCGGGTCGAGGATCGGATTAGCCATGGTTTGCAGTCAAGCGACGTGAAGTTGGAGATGCGCCGGCGGTCCAGCGGGTTTGTCGGCGGAGAAAGCGGGCGGCGTCGGGGCGTGGGATTGCGAAGCGTCAGGCAAACGTGCGAGCGGGTTTCGCGGACAGCAACGGTAGCGAGCGGTGGCTCTGCCCGCGGCCTGGCCAAACCGGCCGGCGCGAGGCGGCGTGGCTCGCTTCGAGGTCTCGCCACGCGCCGCCATTCGCGCCGCCATTTGTGCTGCCCTTCGTACTGCCCTTAAAGCCGCCCTCAAACAGCGGGGGCGCTGTGACCGCTTACCGGTTCGACAGCAGCTTCCTCGCCGCCGGCGACATAGCGGAAATCCGCATCGTCATTCAGCACACGATGCGCGCGCGCCCGGTCGATGTCCTTCTCCCACACGGCGACGACCACCGTCGCCACGCAGTTGCCGATCAGGTTGGTCAGCGCGCGGGCAATGCCGACGAACCAGTCGACGGGAAGGATCAGCACGAGGCCAAGCACGGGAATCGCCGGAATCGCCGACAGCGTCGCCGCCAGAATGACGATCGCGGAGCCGGGAATGCCGTGCGCGCCCTTCGACGTGACGAGCGACACCAGCACGACCACGATCAGATCGTGCGTGGAAAGCGGCGTGTTGGTCGCCTGCGCGATGAACAGCACGGCGAGCGTCAGATAGATCGAAAAGCCGTCGAGATTGAACGAGTAGCCGGTCGGAATCACGAGACCGACCGTCGAATCCTTGACGCCCATCCATTCGAGCTTGCGCATGACTTGCGGCAGCACGGCATCGGAAGAAGCGGTGCCGAGCACGATCGACAACTCTTCGCGCAGATAACGGATCAGCTTGAAAATGCTGAAGCCCGCGAGCCGCATGACGACGCCCAGCACGACCACCACGAACACGACGCAGCTCGCGTAAAACACGAGCACCAGCATGCCGAGCTGCTTGAGCGACTCGACGCCGTACTTGCCGGTCGTAAAGGCAATCGCGCCGAGCACGCCGAGCGGCGCCAGCTTGATGATGAAACCCATCACGCGGAAGAACACCTGCGCGAGTTCGTCGATCATGCTGCCCACGCGCTGCCCTTTGCTGCCGAGCAACGAAAGCGCCGAACCGAACAGCACCGAAAAGACCAGAATCTGCAGAATGTCGCCGGTAGCGAACGCGTTGAACGCGGTGTCCGGAATGATCTTCAGCAGAAAACCGGCCGTGTCCTTCAGGCTCTTCGCGTGCTCCGTGTAGGTGGAGAGCGAGGCCGGATCGAGCGAATGGAGGTCGATGTTCATGCCGGCGCCAGGACGCGTTGCGTAGGCCAGCACCGCGCCGATCACGAGCGCGATCGTCGTCATCACCTCGAAGTAGATCACCGCCTTCAGTCCGACACGGCCGACCTTGCGCAGATCGCCCGCGTGCGCCATGCCGCTCACCACGACGCAAAACACGATCGGACCGATCACCATCTTGATCAGCTTGAGGAAGCCGTCGCCGAGCGGACGCAGCGATTGCGCGAACTGCGGGTAGAGCGCGCCGATCGCGACGCCGATCAGAAGCGCTATCACGACCCGGCCAAACAGCGAATTGAGAAACTTCAGCACGGCTTCCTCCTGAGGTGGATGTCCATCTGTTCAGACTGGTCCGACCAGACCTGTTATGGTGGATAGTAGGAAGCCGATATACTGACGTCAAGGCGTCTTGAAACGGTGTTTACCCGCGCTGTGTCGCTCGCTTGTGCGGTTCGCGACGCAGCCTGTTCGCCGTTAATTCCACGTTCTTCGGGCCGCGTACTACAATGCCGGTCAGACCGCGCTTCGAGGTGAATTCCGATGAAAAATGTCCCGCACACCGTCACCGATGCCGCCATCGCGACCATTCGCGAGCGCATCGAAGCGGGCGTTTATCCGGTGGGCAGCCTGCTGCCGGCGCAGCGCCAGCTTTCGGAAGAACTGGCGATCAGCCGCGCGTCGCTGCGCGAGGCGCTGTCCACGCTCGAGGCGCTCGGGCTGCTCGTGATCAGGCCCGGCAAAGGCGTGTACGTGGAGCGCGCGCAGGCGTCGGCGGCGGCGCAGTCCTGGCGCTTTGCCGCGCAGTCTTCGCTGCCCGACACCTATCAGATGCGCTACGCGCTGGAGGGCTTTATCGCGCGCATGGCGGCGCTTGCCGTCTGCGATTCCGACCTCGTCTGGTTCGAGGAAAACATCACGGCCATGCAGACGGCGCTCGCGTGCGACGAACTCGACGAGGCCGCGCGCCTCGACTACGACTTTCACATGCGTATCGTGAACATTGCGGGCAACGCCGCGATTGAGTCGATTCTGAGCAGCAGCGCGGACGTCATGAAGGAAAGCCAGCGCATGCCGTTTTACCGGCGCGAACTGGTGCTGTCGACCTATACCGAGCACCGCGCGATTCTGGACGCGCTCAAGGCACGCGATTCAGCCGCGGCGGGCAAAGCCATCGAGACGCATATTTCGAACGCCGCGCAGCGCGCCGGCGTCTACTTTCCGACTCCGCAGGCGTAAAAAAGCCGCTCCGTGGAGCGGCTTTGGAGCGGCAGTGGACTTCGTTCTGCGTCGGCATCTTGCGCCGCGGGACGAACCGCCGGCGCAACCTTGGCGACGAAGCGAAGCCTCGAACCTTACTTCGCGTTGGCGAGCGCAACCGCCGTATCCAGCATGCGGTTCGAGAAGCCCCACTCGTTGTCGTACCAGCTCGACACCTTCACGAGACGGCCCGACACCTTGGTCAGCGTAGCGTCGAACGTCGACGAAGCCGGGTTGTGGTTGAAGTCGATGGACACCAGCGGCGCGTCGTTATAGCCGAGGATGCCCTTCAGCGCGCCTTGCGACGCTTCCTTCATGATCGCGTTGACTTCTTCGACCGTCGTGTCGCGCGCGGCGATGAACGACAGGTCGACCACCGACACGTTGATCGTCGGCACGCGAATCGCGTAGCCGTCGAGCTTGCCGTTCAGTTCCGGCAACACGAGGCCGACCGCCGAAGCCGCACCCGTCTTGGTCGGGATCTGGCTATGCGTGGCCGAGCGCGCGCGGCGCAGGTCTTCGTGATAGACGTCCGTCAGAACCTGGTCGTTCGTGTACGCGTGGATCGTCGTCATCAGGCCGTTCACGAGGCCGATCTTGTCGTTCAGCGGCTTGACGAGCGGCGCGAGGCAGTTCGTCGTGCACGAAGCGTTCGAGATGACCGTGTCCGATGCCTTCAGCACGTTGTGGTTCACGCCGTAGACGATCGTTGCATCGACGTCCTTGCCGCCCGGCGCCGAGATGATGACTTTCTTCGCGCCGCCCTTGATGTGCGCGCTTGCCTTTTCCTTGGTCGTGAAAAAGCCCGTGCATTCCATCACGACGTCGACGTTCAGCTCGCCCCACGGCAGCTCAGCCGGGTTGCGGTTGGCCAGCACGCGGATCTTGTCGCCGTTCACAACCAGGTAGTCGCCGTCCACCGACACTTCGCCCGGGAACTTGCCGTGCGCGGTGTCGTATTGCGTGAGGTGGGCGTTGGTCTTGGCATCGCCGAGATCGTTGATGGCGACGATTTCGATATCGTGCTTCTTGCCGTTTTCATAGAAGGCGCGCAGCGTGTTGCGGCCGATCCGGCCGTAGCCGTTGATTGCGACGCGAATCGTCATGGTCTATCTCCTGATGGCTGAAAAAATACGTCGATGTTTCGTCTGACCGGCCGCGTCGCCACGCGTTCATGTTGTGCTTCCACGCGCGCGGCAACGCTTTGTCCTGAATCAGCCGAGTGCGGCTTTAGCCGTCTCCACCACGTGCTCGACGGTGAAGCCGAAATGCTTGAACAGCACGCCAGCCGGGGCCGATTCGCCGAACGTGTCGATGCCGACCACGCCGCCTTCCAGGCCCACGTACTTGCGCCAGAAATCCGTCACGCCCGCTTCGATCGCGACGCGGCGGACGCCTTGCGGCAGCACGCGTTCGCGGTACTCGGCGTCCTGCCTGTCGAACACTGTGGTCGCCGGCATCGACACGACCCGCGCCGCGATGCCTTCGCGCGCCAGCGGCTCGACCGCGTTCAGCGCCAGTTCCACTTCCGAACCCGTCGCGATCAGGATGATTTTGCGCGCGACGATCTCGTCGTTCCAGTCGCGCAGCACATAACCGCCCTTCTCGATGTTGGCGATTTGCGCGTCGGTGCGCTCCGAGAACGGCAGGTTCTGACGGCTGAAGATCAGGCACGACGGGCCGTTGTGTTCGACGGCCTGCGTCCATGCCACCGCCGTTTCCACCGTATCCGACGGACGCCACACCTGCAAATGCGGAATCAGGCGCAGGCTCGCGACGTGTTCGACCGACTGGTGCGTCGGGCCGTCTTCGCCGAGACCGATCGAATCGTGCGTGAACACGAAGATGGACGGCGCCTTCATCAGCGCGGCGACGCGCAGCGCGTTGCGGCTGTAGTCCGAGAACGTCAGGAACGTGCCGCCGAACGCCTTGAAGCCGCCGTGCAGCGCGAGGCCGTTGATCGCCGCGCTCATGCCGAATTCGCGCACGCCGTAGTTGACGTAGTTGCCCGCCGCGCGGCCTTCCTCGTTCACACGGACCGGCTTTGCGGCCTTCCAGTTGGTCAGATTCGAACCGGTCAGGTCGGCCGAGCCGCCCAGCAGTTCCGGCAGCACCGCCGACAAACCTTCGATAGCCTGCTGCGACGCCTTGCGAGTCGCGATGGTTTCCGCGCGCTCGTTAGCGCCGGCGATGATCGCCTTCGCTTTTTCCTTCCAGTCCGCGGGGAGTTGCTTCCCGCTGCGACGCGTGAATTCAGCCGCTTCTTGCGGATATTTCGCAGCGTAGGCGGCGAATGCCTTGTTCCAGTCGGACTCGAAGCGCGCGCCGGCTTCTTTCGCGTCCCATGCCGCATAGACTTCCTGCGGAATCACGAACGGCTCCCACTTCCAGCCGATGGCTTCGCGCGTCGCCGCGATTTCCTTCTCGCCGAGCGGCGCGCCGTGCGAATCGTGGCTGCCGGCCTTGGTCGGCGCACCTTCGCCGATCACGGTCTTGCAGCAGATCAGCGTCGGCTTGTCGGACTGCTTGGCCTGCTTGATGGCCGCGTCGACTGCGTCGACGTCGTGGCCGACCACGTTCGGGATCACGTTCCAGCCGTAGGCTTCGAAGCGCTTCGGCGTGTCGTCGTGGAACCAGTGCACCACTTCGCCGTCGATCGAGATGCCGTTGTCGTCGTAGAACGCGATAAGCTTGTTCAGCTTGAGCACGCCGGCAAGCGAGCAGGCTTCGTGCGAGATGCCTTCCATCAGGCAGCCGTCGCCGACGAACACGTACGTATGGTGGTCGACGATCTTCGCGTCAGGCTTGTTGAATTCGGTGGCGAGCAGCGATTCCGCGAGCGCCATGCCGACCGCATTCGCGAGACCTTGGCCGAGCGGGCCGGTGGTCGTTTCGACGCCCGGCGTGATGCCGTATTCCGGGTGGCCCGGCGTCTTCGAATGCATCTGGCGGAAATTCTTGAGCTCGCTGATCGGCAGGTCGTAGCCGGTGAGGTGCAGCAGCGAGTACAGCAGCATCGAGCCGTGGCCGTTCGACAGCACGAAACGGTCGCGGTCTGCCCATTGCGGATTCTTCGGATTGTGGCGCAGATGGCGCGACCACAGGGCCACGCCGATTTCGGCCATGCCCATCGGCATGCCGGGATGGCCGGAATTCGCTTGTTGAACGGCGTCCATGGACAGCGCGCGGATCGCGTTGGCCATCAGGGAAGTGGGTGCGGGAGACGGGGTCGTCATGTCGAGTCCGGAGACAGAGTCAAAAAGCGGTGCGCGCTTGAGGCCCGGAAGCTCGGCGGCCAGTCCGCTTCGGCGCACGGTGCGGCGCCTCAAGACGCGAAACGGGCAGAGCAAACGGACAAGGCTGAAAGCGTGACATTCTAACAGAAGGCCGCACCGGCCCCAGTGCGCCAAGCCGCATGGCGGCGTGCGCATCGCCAGGTCGAAGCTCTGTTGATCCGGGCGTGGCGGCGGGCCAGGAACGCCGTCGGTCGTTACAATTGAACGGCGTAACTCAACGCGTTTTTATGCAGGCCAACCCTTGAGCGACTCTTTGCTGTTTCACCCCACACCCGACGTCGTCTACGGATTTCCGCACGCTTCGCTGCTTGCGCGCGTTGACTCGCCGTATCAACGCATCGAGGTTTGGGAGACGCGCCAGCTCGGCCGGCTTTTCACGCTCGACGGCCGCCCGATGACGTCCACCGGCGACGAGTTCATCTATCACGAGTGCATGGTGCATCCGGCGGCGCTCGCGCATCCGGCGCCGAAGGCGGCGCTCGTGCTGGGCGGCGGCGATGGCGGCGCCGCGCGGCAACTGCTCGCGCATCCCGGAATCGAAAGAATCGTCGTCGCCGAGCTCGACGAACAGGTGGTTCGCCTGACGCGCGAGTATTTGCCGGACGTGCACGGCGGCGCCTTCGACGACCCGCGCGTCGAACTGCTAATCGGCGACGCCGCACAATACGTGGCCGCGGTAGCCGACACGCAATCCACGCAGTTCGATCTGATCGTGTTCGACCTGACGCCGCCGGACTCGCCCGCCGCCGGCCTGTACACGACAGCCTTCTACCGCCAATTGAAGCGGGTGATGAGCCCGACTGCCGCGGTATCGATCCATCTGGGCTCGCCGTATTTCCACGCCGGCAGAATTGCCGGTCTGCTCGACGACCTGCGCCGCGCGTTCGCCGTCGTACGCAACATGAGCACCTTCATCCCGCTATACGGCTCGCTATGGATGATGGCAACAGCCAGCGACACGCTCGACCCCGCCGCACTAACCGCCGATGACGTGACCGCGCGCCTCGCCGCGCGTCGAATCGACGCATTGAAGCATTACAGCGCGGCCACGCACGCCGGGCTCTTTGCGGCGTCGCCGTCAGCCAGCGGTAAACTAGGTCAATTCTTAAAGCCAGCACGCTAACGACCGGGCAAAATGCTCGGCTTGGCCCGTGCGCGCTATCTCATAGACAGACGATACGGGACTCGCTGCCGGCTTCCGAGCACACGCCCAAACAACCCATAGATCCGGAGAACTCCATGACCGCCTCCCGCCCAGCCGGTGTGCCCTGGTTGACCCCCTATCTGACGGTGCGCGACGCGCGTGCCACGACCGCGTTCTACACCGCGGCGTTCGGCTTCGAGTTGAGGGACAGCGTGCAGGACGACGGCGTCGTCATGCACGTCGAGATGACGTATCAGGGCCAGCTGATCGTGATGTTCGCGCCGGAAGGCGCGTTCGGCTCGACCGCGAAAACACCGCGAAGCGCAGGCGCGATTGCGCCGCAATCGTTTTATGTCTATGTCGACGATGTCGACGCGGTTTACGCCCGGGCGCTCGCCGCCGGGGCAAAATCGCTGAGCGAGCCGCAGGACCAGTTCTGGGGCGACCGCTTCGCCCAGGTCGAGGATCTGGACGGCTACCGTTGGGCGCTCGCTCGCCACCTTTCGTGAACTAATGAGTATTTTTCTGATGCCTCGCTTCTTCGTCGGTACGTCCCTTTCGCCCGACGACATCGTGCAGCTTCCCGATGACGTCGTTCGGCACGTCCTTGTCCTGCGCTTGCAGGTGGGCGACTCCATCGTGCTTTTCAACGGAGAAGGCGGTGAATACAGCGCCGAACTCGCCGCCATCGAACGCCGCGCGGTCACCGTAAAAATTCGCGAGTTCCGCGATATCGAAGTCGAAACGCCTTACCGGCTCACGCTCGCCCAAGGCATTGCGAGCGGCGACAAGATGGACTGGCTGATCGAAAAGGCCGTGGAACTCGGCGCATCCAGCTTCGTGCCGCTCACCACCACGCGCAGCGTGGTGCGTCTGGCGGGAGAACGCGCG
This sequence comes from Paraburkholderia sp. RL17-368-BIF-A, assembly GCF_046054045.1. Lineage (NCBI taxonomy): Bacteria > Pseudomonadati > Pseudomonadota > Betaproteobacteria > Burkholderiales > Burkholderiaceae > Paraburkholderia > Paraburkholderia sp. RL17-368-BIF-A. The sequence continues at coordinate 95,532 of NZ_JARESN010000020.1, read as the reverse complement.
GCGCGACGGCATGCGCATTGGGAAGGCATCGTGCGGGCGTCGTGCGAGCAATGCGGGCGCAACCGTCTGCCCGAAGTCATGCCGGTGCGTGAAATCGCCACATGGCTCAGCGCGATGCCTCGCGTTCCCGCCGGCGACGAACTGCGCATCCTGCTGTCGCCGCGCGCCAGCATCCCTTTCTCGGCCTTGCCCGCGGCTCCGCCGAAGGGGCCCGTCACCGTGCTGGTCGGCCCGGAAGGCGGTTTTTCCGCCGCCGAAGAAGCCGCCGCGATGGATCACGGCTTCCAGGCTGTGGGGCTCGGACCGCGCGTGCTGCGCACGGAAACCGCCGGCATGGCCGTGCTGTCGGCGCTGGCGGCTGGCTGGGGCGGGTGGTGAGCGGCCGATTGGGCTCTTGCCGGGCCAGCGGCACTGACTAAGGCCGCGGCATCAGCAGCGGCCGCAACGCCTCCGCGCAAAAGCCAAAACAAAGGCCCGCCAATTGGCGGGCCTTTATCATTCTGGCGGCAAGCTCCGGCTGCAATCCAGCCAGGACGCGAAAGCCTCAGGGTTTTTAGCTTATTCAGGCAAACGAATAAAACACGCGGAACGCGACCTTGCGCTCAGCCCAGAATTCGGCGGCCTCGCGGAACACGTCCAGCAGCGTCTCCCGCCCTTCCTTGTCGAACTTCTGTGCGACGGGCAATTGCTCCAGCACGATCACGAAACCCGGCTGCGCACCGGCCTTGTGGACGAGATCGGTCAGGCAATCGTAGAGCGCGTCGTAATTCTTGCCAAAATGTTTCGGAAACAGGAACGAGGTTGCGATGGTCTCGAGCACTTCCTGCTTCGATTGCGCATTGGCGCAATACGCATAGAGAAAGTGCTGACCTAGTTGATTCGCCTCGTCCGCGAGATCCTGAACGCGGAACGCGCGGATCGACTGTACGATGTTCGGTCGTACGGTCTTGAAAAGACTCATGGGCTCCTCGTTCGATGAAACCACACTGTCAGGCTCGCTCCGGTTCTCACGGCCCTGATCGCCCGCGCGCATCTGCATGACGCGCTGGAACAGGTTGCCCTCGCCGGCCGCGAAAAGATCCGTCGCGACTCCGGTGTCGTGCGCGTAGACGTTGTCGCTCATGCCGTTCATCCCGATGTCATTCAACAATACGATTAAAACTGGTGTAGTGGTCGTCCGAGTAGTAACAATTGTCGGTTCGCTTCAGCGGACCTCCGCAGACGATGCGACGCGCCCCGCGATTACGTGAGCGAGGCGTGGGAACGGTGTATTCGTGGTAGTAGCCGCGCCGGTTGGGCGGCAGCAACCGTTCGCGGTTGCCGAATACGACGCCGTCCTTTTCATATGGATAAGGCCCGCCTGCGGCAATCAAGTTCAATGTATCGACCGCCTGACGGGGCAGTTGCGCCACCGTGACAGTGCCGAGTGCCTGTGCATCGGTGCCGGCGGGTGCCGTGTAGTTGCGCGCGAAGGCGTAAGGCACGGGGCCGCAGAAAGCGCACAGCGCAGCCGCACCGATCAGCACGCCCTTGATCCGCTGCCAGCTGCGTGCCATTTACCAAGATTCCCGGCGGTTAGATCACGAGTTTGACGACCATGAAAGTCGTAAGGGTATCGCTAATGGTCCCTGGAATCAACGTTCGCCAGGCGCGCGAAATTGCTCAAATCGACGGCGACGCGCTGCTGGCCGCACTTTGACGACTTTTGACAGAAAATTTTGCTCACTCGGGCTAGTATTAGCCCAACGAAGCAAAAACAACCGCCCGCCGGGCCTCCGTCGCCGGAGTTCGGAAGCGGGATTCTTGTAACGATGCCTGTTGTTTGCCGTTTTGGGGCGGCTATCCCCTGTTCGCCCTAAGGCGTGTCCATTGCGGACACGCCTTCTTTTTTTGCAGGGCGAGATTGCCGGCCAAGGTAGCCCGCAGGTTTGCGTGCGCCGGCCGGTGCTTACTACGCAACCAGCCAGCGCCGTGCGGCGATCAACGCGCCGCGATCACATCCGCGACCAGCAGCGCCGTCATGTTGACGATGCGTCGAACCGTTGCGGACGCCGTCAGCACATGCACCGGCTTGTCCGCGCCGAGCAGCATCGGGCCAATGGCGATGTTGTTGCCGGCCGCCGTCTTCAGCAGGTTGTACGAGATGTTGGCCGCGTCGATGTTCGGCAGCACCAGCAGGTTCGCATCGCCTTCGAGCGTCGAGTCCGGCAGGATTTCGCGGCGCAGATTCGCGTCGAGCGCGACGTCGCCGTGCATTTCGCCGTCCACCTGAAGATCCGGCGCGCGTTCGCGCAGAATCGTCAGCGTGTCGCGCATTTTCTGCGCGGTCGGCGCGTGGCTCGATCCGAAGTTCGAGTGCGACACCAGCGCGACCTTCGGCTCGATACCGAAACGGCGCACTTCCTCGGCGGCCATGATCGTGATCTCGGCCAGTTGTTCCGGTGTCGGATCCACGTTCACGTGCGTATCCACGAGGAAAATCTGGCGATTCGGCAGCACCAGCGCGTTCATCGCGGCGTAGACAGCGCAGCCTTCGCGCTTGCCGATCACCTGGTCGATGAAGTGCAAATGGCGATGCGTCGTGCTCACCATGCCGCAGATCATGCCGTCGGCTTCGCCCTTTTTCACCAGCATCGCGCCGATCAGCGTGGTGCGGCGGCGCATTTCGAGCTTCGCCATCTGCTGCGTGATGCCCTTGCGCGACATCATCTTGTAGTATTCCTGCCAGAAATCGCGGTAGCGCTCGTCGTGATCGGTGTTGACGACCGTGTAATCCTGGCCCGCGACGAGGCGCAGCCCATAGCGCGCAATGCGCTGCTCGATCACGGCCGGACGGCCGATCAGGATCGGCTTCGCCAGCTTTTCGTCGACGATGATCTGCATCGCGCGCAGCACGCGCTCTTCCTCGCCTTCCGCGAACACAATGCGCTTCTTCTCCGGCTCGACGCCGCGCGCGAGCTGGAAGATCGGCTTCATCGTCGTGCCGCTGTGATACACGAACTGCTGCAGGTGCTGTTCGTACGCTTCCATGTCCTCGATCGGACGCTCGGCGACGCCGGAATCCATCGCGGCCTTCGCCACCGCCGGCGCGACCTTGACGATCAGACGCGGATCGAACGGCTTCGGAATCAGATATTCCGGCCCGAACGACAGGTCCTGAATGCCATAAGCCGTCGCGACGATGTCGCTCTGCTCCTGGCGCGCCAGTTCCGCGATCGCGTTGACCGCGGCAATTTCCATTTCCCGCGTGACCGTGGTCGCGCCCGCGTCCAGCGCGCCGCGGAACAGGAACGGGAACACCAGCACGTTGTTCACCTGGTTCGGATAGTCGGTGCGGCCCGTGCACAGCACGGCGTCCGGACGCACTTCCAGCGCCAGTTCCGGCAGGATTTCCGGCGTCGGATTGGCGAGAGCGAGAATCAGCGGCTTGTCGGCCATCTGCTTGACCATGTCCTGCTTGAGCACGCCGCCCGCCGACAGCCCGAGGAAAACGTCCGCGCCGCCAATCGCCTCGGCGAGCGTGCGGGCTTCGGTTTCGCGCGCGAAGCGCTCCTTGTCCGGGTCCATCAGTTCGACCCGGCCCTTGTACACCACGCCCGCGAGGTCGGTCACGAGAATGTTCTCGAGCGGCAGGCCGATGTCCACCAGCAGGTCCAGACAAGCCAGCGCCGCCGCGCCCGCGCCGGAGGCCACGAGCTTGACGTCCTTGATGTCCTTGCCGACCACCTTCAGACCGTTGGTGATCGCCGCCGCGACGACGATCGCCGTCCCGTGCTGGTCGTCGTGGAAAACCGGAATCTTCATGCGCTTGCGGCATTCGCGCTCGACGATGAAGCAGTCCGGCGCCTTGATGTCTTCCAGGTTGATGCCGCCGAAAGTCGGCTCGAGCGCCGCGATCACGTCCACCAGCTTGTGCGGATCGGACTCGTTCAGCTCGATATCGAACACGTCGATGCCGGCGAACTTCTTGAACAGCACGGCCTTGCCTTCCATGACCGGCTTCGACGCGAGCGGCCCGATATTGCCGAGGCCAAGCACCGCCGTGCCGTTCGTGACGACGCCGACGAGGTTGCTGCGCGCGGTGAAACGCGCCGCATTCATCGGGTTTTCGACGATTTCCTCGCACGCGAACGCGACGCCCGGCGAGTACGCCAGCGCGAGGTCGCGCTGGTTGATCATCTGCTTGGTCGGGGAGATCGCGAGCTTCCCTGGAGTCGGGAACTCGTGGTAATCGAGGGCGGCTTCGCGGAGTTTGCTATTGACGGGAGTCGACATAAGGCGGGCTTCGAAGTGCGGATTAGAATAGATGTTCGACGGCATTGTAGCCCCAATTGCCGGCCCAATTCCTTCAATACGGGTACAACTGCCGCGACCGAAACGTAGCGAAAGCCAGTGGTGCCTGCACTTTTCCTCACAATGCTCTCAGAGTTTTCGCTGATCGAACGTTTCTTTGCCCGCCGCGCGGCGGGCCAGCCGTCGGCTGCCGCGGACGGCTCGCTCGGCATCGGCGACGACTGCGCGCTGCTCGCGCCGCGCGCCGGCGAAATGCTGGCGATATCGACGGACATGCTGGTGGAAGGCCGCCATTTCTTTGCCGATGTCGATCCCGAGGCGCTCGGCCATAAGGCGCTCGCCGTGAATCTGTCGGACCTTGCCGCGATGGGCGCGCAGCCGCAGGCGTTCACGCTTGCCTTTTCGCTGCCCAAAGCCGACGAGGCGTGGCTCGCCGCGTTCAGCGAGGGCCTGTTCGCGCTCGCGGAACGGCACGGTTGCGCGCTGATCGGCGGAGATACGACCGGCGGGCCGCTGAACCTGTGCATCACCGTGTTCGGCAGCGTGCCGCCGCAAGCGGCCCTGCGACGCGACGCCGCACAAGCCGGCGACGACATCTGGGTGTCCGGCACGCTCGGCGATGCGCGCGCCGGCCTCGGCATCCAGCGCGGCGAGTGGCAGGCGGATGCGGCCGACGCCACAAGCTTCCGCCGCGCGCTCGAACGCCCGGAGCCGCGCATCGCGCTCGGTCTCGCATTGCGCGGCGTCGCGCGCGCCGCGTTGGACGTATCGGACGGCCTCGCGGGCGACCTCAAGCACATTCTGGATCGCTCGAAGCTGCGCGCCACCGTCGACGCCGACGCCGTGCCGCGTTCCGCCGCGCTGCGCAATCTGCCGCTCGATACGCAGCGGCGCTGCACGCTCGCAGGCGGCGACGACTACGAACTCTGCTTCACCGCGCCACCCGCCGCGCGCGGCGCGGTGGAAAACGCCGGGCATAAGGCGGGCGTGCCGGTCACCCGCATCGGTACAATAAGCGCTCTTCAATCGGCGGCGGATCGCCCCGCGATCGACTGGCGCGACGCCGCCGGCGCGCCGCTCACCCTGACGTTGCAAGGCTTCGACCACTTTCATGCAGACTGATCCCCCGCTTCGGCCCGCCGACGAGTTCGTCGGCGGCCAGCCTCCCAAGCCGCAACGCCCGCAGCCGCGCCGCGCGACCGCGCGCTTCATGTTGTCGCATCCTCTGCATATTCTGTCGCTCGGTTTCGGCAGCGGCTTGTCGCCGTTCGCGCCTGGGACGATCGGCACGCTCTTCGCGTGGGCGTCTTTTGCCGTCTTCAGCCGCTATCTGACGGTAATCGAATGGGGTGTGCTGATCGGCGTCGGCTTTGTCGGCGGCATTGCGATTTGCGGTTTTACCGCGAAGAGGCTCGGCACCGACGACCCCTCGCCGGTCGTATGGGACGAAATCGTCGCGTTCTGGCTCGTCCTGCTGATGGTCACGCCGGTCACGCTGACCGGGCAGTTCTGGGCGTTCGTGCTGTTCCGTTTCTTCGATATGGTGAAACCGCCGCCTATCGGCTACTTTGATCGCCGGCTGAAAGGCGGTTTTGGCATCATGTTCGACGACCTCGTCGCCGCGTTTTTCACGCTGCTCGTGATTGCGCTTTGGCGCATGTCCGTTTAACCGTTGCGCCCCGTTCCGGATTGACGCCATGCCTACCGATTCCGTCGTTCACCAGCTCGCGATCCGCGTGAGCAACCGCCTGCGCGACGAGCGCCTGATGCTCGTCACCGCCGAGTCGTGCACGGGCGGCATGGTCGCGACCGCGATCACCGACATTTCCGGCAGCAGCGGCTGGTTCGAGCGCGGCTTCGTCACGTACTCGAATCAGGCGAAGAGCGAAATGATCGGCGTGCCCGCCGACATGATCGAAAAATTCGGTGCGGTCAGCGAGCAGGTGGCGCGCGCGATGGCCGAAGGCGCGCTGCGCAACAGCCGCGCGCAGGTCTCGCTGTCGATCACGGGCGTCGCCGGTCCGGGCGGCGGCACGGAAACCAAGCCGGTCGGCATGGTGTCGTTTGGCTGGAGCAACCGGCTGCATACATCGGTTGAGACGAAGGTTTTCAAGGGCGACCGCGAGCAGATTCGCGTGCAGGCTGCGGCGCACGCGCTGCGCGGCGTGCTCGCGCTGCTCGACGAGCGCGAACATTGACCGTTGCAGTTGCGTGGAGACGAAACGAATGCCGGATTCCGATGCAGCCCGAGACGAATTGATCCGCCGCTTCGATCTGAAGCCGCATCCGGAAGGCGGATTTTTCAGCGAGACGTATCGGTCGGCGGAGCGCGTGAGCCGCGCGGACCGCGCGGCGGACGGAACGACGGAGACGCGCTCGGCGTCGACGGCGATCTACTACCTGCTGTGCGACGGCGCGCATTCGGCCTGGCATCGGATCAAATCCGATGAAGTCTGGCATTTCTACGCCGGCGAGCCGCTGAACGTTCACGTACTCGACGCAGCCGGCAAGCTGGTCACGCACAAGCTCGGTAACGCGCTGATTCACCGCGACGCGGTGTTTCAGGCCGTGGTGCCGGCCGGTTTGTGGTTCGCCGCCGAATGCGCGGACCCGGCGAGCTTCGCGCTGGTTGGTTGCACCGTCGCGCCCGGTTTCGAGTTCAGCGAGTTCGAGCTGGCGGATGTCGATGCGTTGAAAGCGCGCTATCCGCAACATGCGGCGTTTATCGGGCGGCTGGGGCCAACGGCCGGCGCGTGAAGCGAAACGGCTACTGTGTGGCGCGGCTGGCGCGAATTGCGATTGCCGGAAGCGGCTAGCGTCGGGCCGTTAGGGAAGCGACAAACCCACGCGGCAAACGCAAGCGATAAACCAGGCGACCAACCAGCCGATCACCGAAGCACTCAACTGGTCGACCACCGAAACACCCGCCAAACCGCCAAACCACCCCTCACCGAAACGCGTTAATCCGCTCCCGCGTTTCCATCGCCGCCTTCGCCGCCGCCTGAGCGAAGTCCTCGCCCTTGCCCGCATAGATGATCGCGCGCGACGAGTTGATCAGCATGCCCGTGCCGTTCGCGGTGCGGCCCGCGCCGACGGTCGCCTGAACGTCGCCGCCCTGCGCGCCGATGCCCGGAATCAGGAGCGGCATATCGCCGACAATCCCGCGCACCACTTCGATTTCCTTCGGAAAAGTCGCGCCGACGACGAGCCCGAGCTGGCCGCTCGCGTTCCACTTCTCCGCCGCCAGTTGCGCGACGACCTGATAGAGCGGACGCCCGCCCGTCTCCAGAAATTGCAGGTCCGAACCGCCCGCATTCGACGTGCGGCACAGCACGATCACGCCCTTGCCTTCGTGCTCAAGGTACGGCTCGATCGAATCGAAACCCATGTACGGATTGACCGTGACCGCGTCCGCCTGGTAGCGCTCGAACGCTTCGCGCGCGTACTGCTCGGCGGTGCTGCCGATGTCGCCGCGCTTCGCGTCCAGAATCACCGGCAAGCCCGGATGATGCGCGTGAATATGCGCGATCAACTGCTCAAGCTGGTCTTCCGCGCGATGCGCCGCGAAGTAGGCGATTTGCGGCTTGAACGACGACGCGTAAGGCGCGGTCGCATCGACGATCTCGCGGCAGAAGTCGAAGATCGCGTCGGGCCGGCCGGCGAGCGCGCCGGGAAATTTGCTCGGCTCGGGATCGAGGCCGACGCACAGCAGCGAGTTGGTGCGCTGCCAGGCGTCGTTGAGTGTCTGGATGAAGTTGGACATGGTGAGTCTCGCGGCGAGCCGGTAATCGGGGAAGGCGCGTATTTTACCTGCCCGGCGCGGCGGGTCGGCGGTGGTTGCCCGCCCCTACTGCCGGCGCCGCGTTCCGCGCGCGCCCGGCATCGAACGCAAACCGGTGCGCTCGACGGTAAACCGGAAGCTCCTCGTGAGCCGCTCGCCGCGTCCCAGCAGCGTCATGCCGTTTTCGCACGCGCCGCCCGCCAGATTCATCGCGTTGATCGGATGATCGACCGGCTCGAAGCAGAAAAAGTCCTCGCCTGGCGGCGTGTACAGCACGTAGTAATCGGTGTCGGCGGCAATGTTCAGCGACAGCCGGCGCTTCGGCCAGACCACAGCCGCCTGCCCGCTCCAGCCCGTGAACGCATGATTGACGATGGTCTCCGGCAACGGATACGCGACGCCAAACTGCCACGCCGGCGGCGCCTGCACGTGACGCACCGGCAGCCAGTCGTCGCCGGCGAGCCACAGACCGCCCGCCGCCGCCGACAACTCGGTGTCCGCATCGCGCACGAAAAACGGATGCACGCCGAGTCCGAACGGCAAAGCCTCGCGGCCCGCGTTTTCGATTTCGAGCGTGATGACGAGCGACGGCCCGTCGAGCTTATACGTCTGCGCCGCACGAAACGCGTACGGCTTGCCGTCCCGCCGATCGAGCGTGAGCCGCACGTACTCGCGGTCCGAGTCGGCGACTTGCCACGCGGACTGCCAGCCGTCGCCATGAATCGGGAAAGGCTCGTCGGCGCAATTGCGCGCCACGTCGACGCGCCGTCCCGCGACATTGAAATGCCCGCCGCCGATACGGTTCGAGTACGGCAGCAGCGGATAACAGGCGAGTTCGTTCGGCCGCGTGTCGGCGGCGACGTGGCGGCAGCGCCGGAAAATCGGCGTGAGCGCGCCGTCGTCGCGCCAGTCGAAGCGCGTGATGCCGCCGCCGAGCGTCGGCGCGACGTCGAGCCGCAACTGCGCATTGGCGAGCGTGACGCACGCGACGTCGCCGGCCGAAGTCTCACCGACTGCCACCGCCGATGTGCTCGGCCCCGCCAGCACCGGATTGGCGGCGGCCGCGAGCCGCGAGCGCCGGCTCTGCGCGCCTGGTGAGTTCTGAGCGTTCTGGGAAAAGGCGGAAACAGGGTTCGCAACAGTCATATCTGCTCCTTCGAGAGGCTTGCACGTTGCCGTCATGGCTGACGGATGCTGTCGGGCGATTTTCTTGAACCGGTCGCCTCTGGTCCGAACTCTGGTTGCTGCGCGGCTTCGTTGCCGGCGTTCATGCGCGATGTCGCGACATCGGCATCGACATCGGCATCGGCATCGGCATCGACACCTTGCATCGGACTCGCCGCTGCTGTCTACGTTCTGCACCGCTGCACCGCCCCGTCGCAAGCGACGCAGCGTCACACATCCCTACGCCGGCGCGCCTGCAAAAACAGGCTCCGGCAAACCACGCCGCGCGGGCGTCGCGATAAACACGCCGCCGGCGCGCGAGTCGCCCGCGAGCGCGGCTGCGTCCAGACCGACGCGCGCGCTCGTAATGTACAGCGTGCCCAACTGCGCGCCGCCCAGCGCGACGCAACTCGGCTGCACCGTGGGCACGTCGACGCGCTCCGTTTCGACGCCGTCGGCGCCGTAGCGCACGACGCGCGCGCCGCCCCATTGCGCGTTCCACAAGCCGCCGTCGCGATCGACGGTCGAGCCGTCCGGCTCGCCGGTTGCATCGGTGAGGCGCGTAAAGACGCGGTCGTTGGCGATGCCGCCGTCCGCCAGGTAATCGCAGGCGCGAATTTCACGCGTCGGCGAATCGCAGTAGTACATCGTCGCGCCGTCGGGACTGAACGCGATGCTGTTCGAAATGGCGGGCGCGGGCAACGGCAAGCGCTCCAGCGTCAAATCACGATCGAGCCGGTAAAACCCGCCCATCGCGCGCAACGGCGAGCCTTCGTCTTTCGTGCCGAACACAAAACGCCCCTGCCGATCGCAGCGGCCGTCGTTCACGCGCGTGTTCCGACCAGGCTCGACATCGACGATATGGCGCGTCTCGCCGGTCGCGAGATCGAAGAACGCGAGCCGCGACGCGAGGCCGAGCAGCAGGTAATGCGGATCGGCGCACAGCGCGAAGGTAGCGAGGCGCTCGGGCATCGTCCACGACATGCTGCGGCCGTCGCGCGGATCGTAGCGCCACAGGCGCGCGCCTTCGATATCGGTCCAGTAGAAGCGGCCGGTTGTCGCGCACCACGTCGCGCCCTCGCCCAACGTGCACTTGCTGTCGACGAGAAGCGCCGCGCGAAGTGCACGTGTTTGCGCTTGCCCACTCGCCGTCACGCCCAGCCTCCATCCACGACGATGTCCTGCGCGGTGATCATGCGGCTGTCGTCGGCGGCGAGGAAGAGCGCCATGCGCGCGAGGTCGGCGGGCTCGAGTTCCGCGTCGATGCACTGGCCTTCCTTGATCGAACGGCGTCCCGCGTCGTCGAGCCACAGACGCTTCTGCTTCTCCGTCATCACCCAGCCCGGCACGAGCGTATTCACGCGAATGTTGAAGTGGCCGAGGTCGCGTGCAAGACCGCGCGTCAAACCCTGCACCGCGGACTTCGACATCACGTACACCGGATAGCCGCCGTTCTTCAGCATCCAGCTGATCGAACCGAGGTTGATGATCGAGCCGCTCTGCGCCGCCTTCATGTCCTCCATCACTGCCTGCGCAGCGAAGAACTGATGGCGGATATTCACGGCGATGCCCGCGTCGAAAGACTCGCGCGTGACTTCGCCGATCGTGTGACGTTTGTCGTTCGCCGCGTTGTTCAGGAGCACCTGGATCGGGCCGAGCGCGGCTTTGACATCGGCGATGGCTTTTTGCAGCGCGTCGATGTCCGTCAGATCGCACGGCAGGAACAGCGGCTTGTGCTTCGAGTCGCCGAGTTCGTCGGCGAGCGCTTCGCCCGCCGTCGCGTCGATATCGAAGAACGCGACGCGCGCGCCTTGCGCCGCGAAATGCTCGACGAACGATGCGCCGATGCCGGTCGCGCCGCCCGTGATCAGCACCGTGCGGTCGACAAGACTCGGGTAGCGCGCGAATACGTTGTTCGCGAGGCGCTCGTTTGCGTTGGCCGGAGACGACATCGTTCGATTCCTTTTAGAGCGAGTGGATTAATCCCGCGATCCGCGGTTCTTCAACTGGTCGAGCAGCACGGCGGCGAGCAGGATCGCGCCGCGCACGAGGTACTGATAGAACGCGTCGATGTTCATCAGGTTCATCACGTTCTCGACCGTGCCCATGATAAGCACACCGATCACGACGCCCGAAATCGTCGCGCGTCCGCCGAGCAGCGACACGCCGCCGAGCACGCACGCCGAGATCACGTTCAGCTCGAAACCTTGCGCGGCGTTCGGCTGACCGGACGTGATCCGCGAAGCCAGAATCACACCGGCGAGCGCGGTCACCGCGCCCTGGATCAGGAAGATGTAGACGCGCGTGCGTTCGACGTTGATACCCGCAAGACGCGACGCTTCCGGATTGCCGCCGATGGCAAGCGTATTACGTCCATACACGGTCTGATTGAGCATCACGCCGAACACGATGAAGCACAGCAGCGTGACCCAGATCGGCAGCGAGACGCCGAAAAAGCTGAGACCGCCGAGCGCGATGAACGTATCCGACGACACACCGACCGCCTGACCATGCGACACGATGAAGCCGAGGCCGCGCACGATTTCCATCGTCGCGAGCGTGGTAATCAGCGCATTGATGCGCAGATAAGCGATCACCGCGCCGTTGACGAAACCGATCACCGCACCCGCCGCGACTGCCGCGACGATCGCGATAAACGTGTTGTCGGTGGCGTTCAATACCATCGCGCACAACACGCCGGCGAACGCGACCGTCGAACCGATCGACAGGTCGAAGTCACGCGACGCGAGGCAGAACATCATCGTGCACGCGACCATGCCGATCTGCGAAATGGACAGCGCGAGGCCGAGCATGTTCTCGATCGAGAAAAAGTGATCGACCGTCAGCGACATCGTCACGAACATCACGACGAAGATCAGGATCAGGCTGTACTCGGTGATCTGCTGCCACCACTTCGCCTTGTCGCTCGCCTGCGGAATCAGCGCTTCGGCGGCGCTCTTGGCGGCCTGTTGCGCGAGGTTTTCTCTAGCTTGCATTTGAAGACTCCTCCCGTTCCTCACGGGTTGCGGACTTGCGTCCAAATGATGTTCAGGCCGCCTGTTGAGCGGCGCTTGCTGGCAGTGCGGTCGAGCTTTGCGGCAACGCGAGGCTCAACACCGCTTGTTCCGTTGCGTCGTTGCGCGCGAGCTCGCCGGAAATGCGGCCCTGGCGCATCACGACGATGCGGTCCGATACACCCAGCACTTCAGGCAATTCCGACGAGATCATCACGATCGCGCAGCCGCGTTCGGCGAGCTGATAGATCACGTTATAGATCTCGTGCTTCGCGCCGACGTCGATGCCGCGCGTGGGTTCGTCGAGAATCACCACCTTCAGATCGGGCTCGGCCAACCAGCGCGACAGGATCGCCTTCTGCTGATTGCCGCCCGACAGGAAGCGGATTTTCTGGCGACGGCTCGGCGTCTTGATCTTCAGCAGCTTGATGAAACGGTCCGCGGTTTCGGCCTCTTTCTTGCGGTCGAGGAACATGCCCGCGCGCAAGTAATGCCGCCTGCAACTGATGTTGATGTTCTCCGACACGGTCGCCATCGCGACAATGCCTTCTTCCTTGCGGTCTTCCGGACACAGCACGATGCCGTGACGGATCGCTTCGCCCGCGCTCTTTACGCGAATCGGCTTGCCGTCGAGCAGCAGTTCGCCGCCCTTCTTGTGCTCGGTGCCGTACACGAGATGCATCAGTTCGCTGCGGCCCGCGCCCACTAGTCCGAAGAAGCCGACAATCTCGCCGCGCCGCACTTCGAAGCTGGTCGGCTGCGAAAGCGCGTGACCTTCAATGGCCTTCGCCGCGAAGCGCACTTCGCCGAGCGGCCGCGGCGAATAGTTGTAGATGTCCGAAATTTCACGCCCGACCATTTCGCTGACGATGGTGTCGCGCGACACGCCTTCGAGCGTCGGATGCGAAGCCACCTTGCGCCCGTCGCGGAAGATCGTGCATGCGTCGCACAGCTCGTAAATCTCGTCCATGCGATGCGAGATGTAGATCATTGCGCGGTTGTCGGCGCGCAGATCGCGCACCAGCTTGAACAGCACTTCCGTCTCGCGATGCGAGAGCGAACTCGTCGGTTCGTCGAGTGCGATCACGCGCGCGTTGCGCAGCAGCGCCTTGCAGATTTCCACCATCTGCCGTTGCGCGATGGAGAGCTTGCGCAGCTTCGCGTCCGGATCGAGCGCGACGCCCATTGCCTCGAGACGTTCGCGCACGAAACGCTTCGCATCGCGCTTCTTGACCCAGCCGAACGAATTCGGCAACTGGCCAAGCAGCAGATTTTCCGCGACCGTGAGGTCGGGCACGTATTGCAGTTCCTGGTGAATCACCGCTATGCCGGCCGCGATCGACGAAGCCGCGCTCGTAAAGCGCACTTCCTTGCCGTCGATCATCACGCGGCCCGAGTCGGGCTGATATTCACCGCCGAGTATCTTGAGCAGGGTCGATTTCCCTGCGCCGTTCTCGCCCATCAGGCCGTGCACCTGGCCGACGTTGACGTCGAAGGACACACCGTCGAGCGCGCGCACGCCTGGAAAAACCTTGCCGATATTGTCAAAACGTAGCGTCGCTGACACTTCGCCTCCTCGCTGTTTCATTCGAACAGCCTTGCCCTGCGTTGCCGGCCTTCCAGTCTTTGCAAAGGCGCGGCATGTCTGGACTACTGGTGTTCTATGGCTATTGCCGGCGCGTCGTATTTCAACCGACGCGCCGGCGATTCACTTCATCGAACTGCGTTCAAAGCGGCTTACTTCGAAGCCAGACCCATCTTCTCGCGCACTTCGCCGACGTTCTCACGCGTCGCCAGCATGCCGGTCGTCAGCGTCAGCGGCGGCGGTGCCTTGCCTTGCGTGATCCAGTCGTACATCAGCGCCGAAGTTTCCTCGCCGTGACGCTTCGGGCTGATGATGACCGTGCCGAAGAAGCCAGTCGGGTTCGGCTTCTTGAACTCGTTCAATGCCGAATCCGAACCGCCGATGCCGATGCCGATCATGTTGTCCGCCTTGAAGCCGCGGCCTTCCGCTGCGCGCACCGCGCCGAGCACGCCTTCGTCGTTCAGCGCGTAAGCCACCCAGTGCTTGAACTGCGGGTTCTTCGTGAGCGCGATGTTGGCGGCGTTGAACGCGTTTTCCGTGTCGGTCTTCGCTTGCGGCGCGGCGATCACGTTGGCCTTCGGGAAGCCGGCGGCGAGCAGCGCGTCGGTGGCGCCGCTCGTGCGGTCATGCGCGGTCGGCAGCTGTTCGTAAGTGACGTCGATTGCACCGACATCCTTCATGTCCCAGCCGCGCTTCTTGATTTCGGCTGCGAGGCCGTCGCCGACCTGCTTGCCGATGTTGTACGCCGAGATGCCCATGTGCGGCACCGACGCGATGGGCTTGCCCGCGCCGTCGACGAGACGGTCGTCCACGGTCATCATCTTCAGGCCGTCGGCCTTCGCTTTGGCGACGATGCCCGGTCCGAGCTTGACGTCAGGCGTGCAGATCACAAAGCCCTGTGCCTTTTGCGCCGACAGGTTGTCGATCGCGCTCATCACTTTCTCGCCCGACGGCGCACCGATCTTCACGAGCGTAAAGCCCTTTTCCTTGGCGGCCATTTCGGCGAACTTCCATTCGTCCTGGAACCACGGTTCTTCCGGCTGCTTCACGAGAAAACCGATCTTGACCGGATCGGCGGCTTGAGCGGCGGTTGCGTTGAAAAGCACACCCGCCGCCGCTGCTGCCAGCGTGAGGAATATTCTGCGTTTCATGTTGTGTGTCTCCTGACTAATTGATAACGAGAAGGTATCGGCCGCGTCTTCTTGTACCGGTTGTGACACACGCGGCCAGCGCGTCGTCCGGTGAAACGGTGCTGCGTTTTTCTTTTTTACTGCGTTGTTCTGTTGCGTTGTTCTGTTGCGCGCTTCTTTCACGGCTCAGTCGTGATACAGCACCGAGCGCCCGCCGTCCACGGTGATGCAGGTCGCGTTGATGAACGGCGCTTCATCCGATGCAAGGAACACCGCCGTCATCGCCACTTCTTCCGGGCGGCCGATGCGCTTCATCGGCTGCAAATCGATCGTCGCCTGTCGCGCGGCGGCCGGGTCCGGCTGTTCGTTCCACCAGTCGTGCGCCAGTTGCGTCTCGATGTAGCCCGGCGCGATCGCGTTCACACGCACGTTGCGCGGCGCGTATTCGATGCCGAGAGCGCGCGTGAGCCCAATCACGCCATGCTTCGCGACCGGATACGGAAAGCAGCCCGCGATGATCTTGAACGAATGCGTCGAAGCAATGTTCACGATGCTGCCCGCGCCGCGTTCGACCATCCCCGGCAACACCGCGCGGCAGCCGTTCCAGACACCGTCGAGATCGACCGCGAAGCAGCGGCGCCAGTCGTCGTCGGTCATGGTGAGCGGGTCACAAAACACGTTGATGCCCGCGTTGTTCACCAGCACGTCGACGGGTCCGAGCGCGCGTTCCGCCTCGCTCACGGCGTGCTGAACCGAAGCCGATTGCGTGACGTCGGTATGCACGGCCAGCACGCGCGCGCCGGTTTCAGATGCGATCTGCAAAGCCGTCTGCCGCGCCGTGTCGATGTCGAGTTCGGCGAGCGCAACTGCCGCGCCCTCGCGTGCAAACGCAAGCGCGATTGCCGCGCCGATGCCGCGGCCTGCGCCCGTCACCAAAGCGACTTTGCCGGCGAGCCGTGTCATTTCTTCGCACCTGCGCGCGCCACGCGCAAACCGTTGATGAACGCCTTCGCGTGCGACGCCGTCACGGCCGCGCTCTGACCCGGCTTGTACAGCGCCGAACCGAGCCCGAAGCCATTCGCGCCCGCGCTGAGAAACGGCCCCATGTTGTCAGGCGTGATGCCGCCGACCGGCACGAGCGGCACCTGCGCCGCGATCACCGCGCGCCACGCTTTCACGACCTGGCAGCCGAGCTGCTCGGCGGGGAACATCTTCAGCACGTCGGCGCCGTGCTTGAGCGCGATGAACGCCTCGGTCGGCGTCGCGACGCCCGGCGAGCAAGCCATGCCTTGCGCTTTCGCGGCGCTGATCACTTCCGAATCGCTATGCGGCATGACGATCAGTTCGCCGCCGGCCGACTTCACGTCCTTGACGAAGCTCGGATGCAGCACCGTGCCCGCACCGACGATCGCATCGGCGGGCAGCGCCTTGCGGATCGCGGCGATGCTGTCGAACGGCTGCGGCGAATTCAACGGCACTTCGACGATGCGAAAGCCCGCTTCGTACAGCGCCTGACCCTGCTCGGCCGCATCGGCGGGCGTCACGCCGCGCATGATCGCGATCAGCGGACATGCCTCGAACGCCGCGATCAGACCCGCGTGCGGCATGTACGGAGCGGGCAGATTGATGTGAGGTTGCATGTCGTTTCCCTGTTTCGTGGATGACGGCGTGGCCGCTTAACCGGCCCGCGCCGCGTGGGCGGCCGGCTTGACGAGCCCCGCCTGCGAGGCGACGCGCCACAAGCCGCGCTCTGTCGCCTGCCTGACGAGCTCGGCCTGCGTGCAGCCGAACTGCGCGAGCGCGACGCGATAGCGTTCGCACAGCGCTTCGTTACCGATGAGGCGCAGGCTTTGGCCCGCGAGCGAACTCTGCTGCTGCGCGAGCACGGCTTCGAGGCCGGCCAGTTCATGCCCGATCAGCAGGCCGGACAGATAGTCCGGCTGCTGCTCGCGCGAAAGTTGCCCGGTGAGCCCGAGCGTGCGCGAACTGAAGACCGTCGCGAGCATGCCCGCCTGGCCCTTGTCCCGCGCGATTTTCACGCCGCGCAAAAACGCTTCGGTATCCGGACGATCGGGCGTGACCATCGTGCGGCCGAGAATGGTGTGTTCGCGCAGCGCGCCGAATACTTCGCCGGTCATGAACGTATGAAAACGTTCGATGCGGCCCGCCTGCACGACTGCCCACTTTGCGTGCGTGCCGGGCAGGCCGATGAGCGCACGCTTGCTGGTGTCGGTGCTATCGGCGCTATCGGCGCTATCGGCGTTATCGGCGTTATCGGCGTTATCGGCGTTATCGGCGTTATCCAGATCCTGGCCTAGCGCGCCGAATATCTGCGTTTCCTCGCCGCGCATCACGTTGGGCAGTTCGCCGCGTTGCAGCACGCCAGGCACGATGTTCAGCGTCGCGCCGCAGGCCGCCTCGACGCGCACGATGCCGGCGGCGAGCGCGTCCGCGTTCGCGGGTGCATCGACGTAAGGTGCTTCGAGCCAGCCTTGCGCGCTGCCGACCATGCCCGCCGCGATGACCGGCGTGGCGGGCGCGGCGTCGAGCCAGGCGCCGCAGGCGTCCTCGAAAGCCGCGTCGAAGCCGCCGTGTTCCGCGCTGCGCGGCAGGTTCATGATGCCGGCCGTCGATGCGCGCGTCGCGAGCACATTGCCGGCCGCGTCGTAGAGATACGCACGCAGCGACGTCGTGCCCCAGTCGAGCGCGATCAGCGCTGCGTGACTGGCGGCTTGTGTGCCGGCTTGTGTGTCGGCTCCGGCGTCGGCTCGTGCGTCGGCTCCGGCGCCCGCTGCGACTTGCGCGTCCGACGGTGTGGGAGAACCCGCCTGTTTCATCGCTTGATCCTGCGGGTGGTGGGTTGCGGGGCGCGCCAGCCGAGTTCTTCGGAGATCGCGCGCGCTTCGCGCTGCACGACCGGAATCAGTTCGTCCATGCGTTCGAGCGACATATAGGGAATCGTGCTCGCCACCGACAGCGCCGCGACGATCGCGCCCGACGCGTCGCGCACGGGAGCCGCGACGCAGCGAATCGACGCTTCGTTTTCCTCCAGGTCGAACGTGTAGCCGCCGGCCGCGTAGTTCGTCATGCGCTGCATGAAGGTCTGCGCGTCCGGACGGTTATCGGGCTTGAACGTGACGCTGGCGAGCGCGCGGCGCGACGCGTCGAACAGCGACTGCCAGAGCTCGGGCTTGAGGTCGAGCATCATGGCCTTGCCGATGCCCGTCGACGCGAGCGGCATCCGGTGACCGACGCGCGAGCGCATTTCGAGGCCGCGCGTGCCGGGGATCTTGTCGATGTACAGCACGTCATCGCCGTCGCGCACGCCGAGGTGAATCGTGTCGAGCGTCTGTTCCGCGAGCGATTCTAGATGCGGACGAGCGACCGCGGTGAGCGGCATCTGCTCGAGCGCGATGGTGCCGAGTTCGATCAGCTTGGGACCGAGCAGATAACCGCCTTGCACCTGGCGCAGGTAGCGCGCCTGCACGAGGCTGCTCACCAGCCGATGCGTGGTGCTGCGCGTCGTGCCGAGCGCCGCGCCGAAGGTGCGCAGATCGCGCACGCCGGCGGCGGCCGCCTCGAGAATCGCGAGACCGCGCAGGAGCGTCTGCGTGCCGGCCTGTTGCGGCGTGATGTCGAGCAGCGTGCTCGGCAACGCGATTTCGTTGACGATGGTGGGTTGCGCGGCGGCGCCGGGGGCTTTGGCGGCGGTGGCCGGGGGGCGTGGCGCTTTCGCGGCGGTCGCCAAGGCGCGCGGCGCGGGGCTCGACGCGTGGTCGGCGCGCGGCGTCAGTTCGGCTTCGGCAGCGCTCTCGGCGTGATTCGGCATCGCTTTGTTCATGGCGATTCGCTTTTCGTGGTTTCTGCGCTTACAGCGCGGGGCCGGAGAGCGGGCCTTGAGTGCGCGCGACGCTGCGGGCGCGGCGGTGCTGCCAGGTGATTTGGCTAGGCATGGTTGGGCTTTGTCTCCGGTTTTTTTTGCTGTCGCAGACGTGTCTGCTTGTTGGTCTGGATTGTAGGGGTGTTTTTGAGAAAGCTCCAATATGTGATTGGAGTGGTCAGATAATGGGATTTGGGTTGCCGTGGGCTTGGTTTGGTTGTTGGGTTGGGTTCGTGTCTTGGCCTTTCCTTGAATTCGCGGTGGTCTATTCGCGTTGCCCCTGTGCGGGGCGGCACTCACTTTCTTTGCCGCCGCAAAGAAAGTAAGCAAAGAAAGCGGGCTTACACCGCCAGCTTATAAGTGGGTCCCACTGGCTCGCTTTGGCCTTTCCTTGATTTCGCGGTGGTCTATTGGCGTTGCCCCTGTGCGGGGCGGCACTCACTTTCTTTGCCGCCGCAAAGAAAGTAAGCAAAGAAAGCGGGCTCACACCGGTGGCTTATAAGTGGGTCCCACTCGCTCGCTTTGGCCTTTTCCTTGATTTCGCGGTGGTCTATTTCGCGTTGCCCCTGTGCGGGGCGGCACTCACTTTCTTTGCCGCCGCAAAGAAAGTAAGCAAAGAAAGCGGGCTCACACCGCCAGCTTGTAGATGGCGCCCCCCGGGTCGGAGCGGGTAGTGGCGCGTCTTACATCCGTGTCCTCGCGCATTCGGCGCTCGTGACAAGGCAGTCATGCTTCCCGCCTCGCACTGCGTGCTCGCCGGAAGGGTTCGCTTATACCGCCCGCTTGCGTTTTTGCGCGGTGGGGGCCATCGGCTTCGCCTCGGCGACGCGCTAACGGAATTGCGGTGAGTGGTCAGGAAGGCTTTGGCGCGGCAAATGGCGCCGGACCTTTCGGCGAGCGCGGGCAGCGTCGGCTTGGCAGACGAAAGCTCAGGAAATCAAAGGAAGGAAACGGAGGGCGGTTTTAAGAACGACCGCTGCGGCGCGCGAAGCGTCGCCGGAAGAATGACGGCCTTGTCACGAGCGCGGAGTGTGCGAGGGCACGGATGTAAGACGCACCACTGGCCGCTCCGAACCGGGGGACCCATCTACAAGCTGGCGGTTTGAGCCCGCTTTCTTTGCTTACTTTCTTTGCGGCGGCAAAGAAAGTAAGTGCCGCCCCGCACAGGGGCAACGCCAATAGACCACCGCGAAATCAAGGAAAGGCCAAAGGGTAAACAAGAGCGCCACAGGCAAAACTACTCGGGCAACTCAGCCGCCCCCATCCTCCGCCCAATCACCCGCGACCTCTGCGAAAGATACCTGGACCCCCGATGCTCATCAAAATACCTGGGCTGCGGCAGCATAACCGCCAACCGCGCCGACTGCGCCGCACTCAGTGCACTCGCCGACGTCTTATAGTAATAACGCGCCGCCGCCTCGGCGCCATACACACCGTTGCCCCACTCGACGGAATTCAGATAGATCTCGAAGATGCGCTCCTTGTCCATCAAGGTCTCCAGCATCCACGTGATGATCAACTCCTGCCCCTTGCGGATATAACTCTTCTCACGCGATAAAAACAGGTTGCGCGCCAATTGCTGCGTGATCGTAGAGCCGCCGCGCACAATCTTGCCCTTCGACTTGTTGCGCTCCCACGCCTGCAAAATCGCGTCCGTTTCGTAGCCGTTGTTGGTGACGAAATTCGCGTCTTCGGAGGCAATGATCGCCCGCTTCAGATTGCGCGAAATCTGCTCATACGGCACCCACGTATGCTGCATCGAAAGGTCAGGCCGCTCTCGCGACAAGCGCCACGCATCCGAGCGCATATAAGCCGTCGAGCGCGGATTCACATAGTTCCACACCGCGATCTGCGCGAAGTAAAACAGCTGCGTCGCGAGCCACGCGAACACCAGCACGGCGACAAGATAAACGATCCATCGCGCCGGACTCGCCCGGCTCGCGCGCCGCGTTGCTGTCATCGTAGTGAGGGGCCTCGTGTGAATGCAGGTGTGACGGACGCGCGCGTCAGGCGTGCGACGGCGCCGTCAACAACGCGCGCAGTTCGGCGAGCACAGGCGCGCCGTCGGGCCGCACGCCGCGCCAGACGTAAAACGATTCGGCTGCCTGCTCGACCAGCATGCCGAGACCATCGGCGCCACGCGCGCCGAGCTTCGCCGCGTGCTCCATGAAGACGGTCGGATGCGCGCCGTACATCATGTCGTAGGCCAGCGTGCCGCTGCCGAACGCGCGCTCGTCGCACTCCGGCACCGACGCTTCGAGACTCCCCGCCGTCGCGTTGACGATCACGTCGTAAGCGCCCGCCTCGATCGCGCGCGCGTTGCCGCCGCTCAGACGGCAAGCGGCGTCGCTCGCGGCTTGCGCGAACTGCGCGACCAGCGCCTCAGCCTTCTCGGCCGTCCGGTTGACGATGGTGAGCGTATGCGGCGCGCGCTCGAGCATCGGCAGCACCACGCCGCGCGCGGCGCCGCCGGCGCCAAGCAGCAGAACGCGCGCGCCCTTCAGCGGCACGCCGAGATTCACTTCGATGTCGCGCACGAGCCCGAAGCCATCGGTGTTGTCGCCGTAGATGCCGCTCGAATCGACGCGCAACGTATTCACCGCGCCGGCAGCGGCCGCGCGCGGCGAGAGGTTGTCGGCGAAAGCGTGCGCGTCGAGCTTGAACGGCACTGTCACGTTGAGACCGCGGCCGCCCGCGTCGATAAAGGCGCGCACGTGCGGCACGAACGCGTCCACTGGCGCGAGCAACGCGCCGTATTCGAGCGCCTCGCCCGTCTGCGCGGCGAAGCGGCTGTGAATGAACGGCGATTTGCTATGGCCGACCGGATTGCCGATCACCGCGTAACGGTCTTTCGTTTCTGCCGCGCTCATCGTCCGGGTTCCGTGATGTGCTGCCCGGCGTCGGCATTCGACGAACCTTCGCTGCCCGAAGCATCGTTCGCGTTGGAATCGCCTTCGGCATCCGCTTCGGCTTGCGCCTCGGCTTCGCTCTCGGCGCTTTCATCCGATGCCTCGACGATTTCCTCTTCTTCGCCTTCGTCTGTCTCGTCCGCTTCTTCCGCTTCGCTGCCGCTCGTCACAGTAGGCGCGTCGAGCACATGCAGAAGACGCACGGACGCCTCGACAGTCAATTCGTCGATCGACATCACTTCCATCTGCAGGCGCGTGCCGCGTGCATGCACGCCGAGCCCCGGCACATGCAGCAGCAACGGAATCTCTTCGAGCCGCACGAGATCGCCCTTCACCACCGACGCCACCACCTGCTTCCTGTTCTCCTGCTTCAACCAGCGCAGGCACCAGAAATATTCCATGCGACGCTGATGATCGGCGTACGCGGTATACGTATCGTCGAAACCTTGCACGACGGCGAACAGATCGGCGTCTTTCGGCTTGAACGGCGCGGCCAGCTTGGCGGTCACGCCATGCTGCACGCACGCGAGCAACTGCCACTGATTCACCAGGTCGACGTAACGGCGCAGCGGCGACGTGCTCCACGCGTACTGCGTGACGCCGAGCCCTTCGTGCGGCGCGGCATTGGTCTGCATGCGCGTGCGCTTCGGCCCGGTCGGCGCGCCGAACGCGCGCTGCGTGCGATAAATGCCCGGCACGCCGTGATCGTGCAGGAACGCGCCCCACGACGAATTCGCGAGAATCGCCAGTTCGGCGACGATCGTGTCGAGCGGCGAACCGCGCCGGCGCGGCGTAATCGTGATGTGCTCGCCTTCGACGTAGAAATTGAAGTCGGTATTGCGCTGCACCTCGCGGCGCAGACCGTAGCCCGAGCGCGCGGCCTGACGCTTTTCGAACAGCGCCTGCGCGAACGGCCACAACACCGCGATGTCTTCCTTGTGCGGATACTCGCCCGTTCCGGCGGCGAGCGCTTCTTCGGTGACCAGTTCGTCGAGCGTGTTGTGACGCAGATTGTTCTTCACGAACACACGCTCGGCGCGGGTTTCGCTCGCGACGATTTCCTGCGTCTCGCGATTGACGATCACATAGAGCGACAGCGCCGGACGCAAACCGCCCTCGGCGAGCGTGAACGCATCGACGACGCTGTCGGGCAGCATCGTGATCTTGTCGCCCGGCATATAAACCGTCGACAGACGCGTGCGCGCAATCGCATCGACCTCATCGCCGCGCTGAATGCCGAGCGCCGGCGCCGCGATGTGCACGCCGATCCGCACGCGACCGTCCGCGAGATGCTCGACGGAGAACGCGTCGTCGATTTCAGTGGTCGTGATGTCGTCGATCGAGAATGCCTGCACGTTGGCTTCCGGCAAATCGTCCGGCAAGCTGCCGAGCGTGACCGGCGGAAAACCGGTGCCGTGCGGGAAAAACTCGGCGAGGAATCTGGCCTCGTGCAACGCGCGCGCCGACGGAATCGCGCCGCATTCCAGCATCAGTCGCGCCTGCGAGATGCCGCGCGCGGCCGCGGCGGCTTCGAGCGCCTTGTACTCGATGGTGTTCTTGTCGGGCTTGGTCAGCAACGCGAGCGCCGTCTTGCCGGTGAACGCCTCGGGCAAACGGCCGGCCTTCAGCTCTTCCTCGTAGCCCTGCTGGATGAGCGCCTGCTGCCGCTTGCGCTCGAGGCCGGCGAGCGCCATCTTGAGCTGCTCCTGCGGCGCGCGCTGATACATGCCGCGGCCCTTGCGACGGAAATACACCGGCGCGCCATGCATGCGCAGCACCAGCGCCGCGCGTTCGGTCGGACCGAAACGCTCGCCGAAATATTCCGCGCCGAGCGTGGCGAACGGAAACTCGTCGTCGGGCGCGCATTCCCACAGGAAGTCGAGATCGATGTCCTGCGCGACGGCGTCCGCTTCCTGCATCAACTCGGCCGCGCCTGGCTTGTCGAACTCGATCAGCACATCCTTGGCGCGCACCTTGGCGCGGCGGCCGCCCGGCAACTCGACCTGAAACGCATCGCCCTGGCGCGACAGCACGCTGCCGGCCTTGAAACTGCCCGATTCCTCGAAGAAAACGTTCACTCAATACTCTCGTCTGACTTGCATCCGCCGGCGTGCGCGGCACGGCAACGTGTTCGTGATGGTGGGTCCGCCGCGCGCGAGGCGCGCATGCGGCATGAATCTGTGCGGCATGAATCTGATGGCGGGCAGCGCTTCCGCTGCCGCGCGGTCCGCTTTCTCGATCGCGCCGGCTACGTTCGGCTTCGACCCGGCCAGGCGTTCGCTATGTCTGGCTAACTCTGGTTAAGTCCGGCTATTGCTCAAGCTGCTTCGCGCGGCGCAGGCGGCTCGACGTCTTCGGCGTCGCAAAAGGCCAGTACGTCGTCGACATAATCGGCGAACTCGCTGATCGCGTGGTCGCTGCCCTCGATCAGCGTCGTGCGCGCGCCCGGATAGTGCGCGAGCATTTCGCGGTAGTCGAGCACTTCGTCGCCGGTCGCGGCCAGCAAATAATAACGTTCGGGGCGCGTGATAGACGTCACACTCAGCGCCCGCAATTCGTCAAG
Organism: Paraburkholderia sp. RL17-368-BIF-A; assembly: GCF_046054045.1. Lineage (NCBI taxonomy): Bacteria > Pseudomonadati > Pseudomonadota > Betaproteobacteria > Burkholderiales > Burkholderiaceae > Paraburkholderia > Paraburkholderia sp. RL17-368-BIF-A. The sequence continues at coordinate 71,213 of NZ_JARESN010000020.1, read as the reverse complement.
ATGATGTGGCTCGACGACGATGCTGCCGCCGCCATGCCACAACGGCTGCTCGCCGAGATAGGCGCTCAAGTCGCGTTGCGGCACGACCGCGGGGTTTAGCAGCACGGCCGGCCAGCCATGCTTTTCCGCCAGATACGTGGCGAAGTAGCCGCCGAGCGAACTGCCGATAACGGTCACGCGCTGCGTGCCGGCGGCGGCCACCAGCGACTCCGCGAGCGCAATCGTCTCGGAGGGTGAAACCCGCAGCATCGGGCAGCACCATTCGTCGCTGCGACCCAGTTCGACAAGGCGCGCCGCCAGCAGGCGCGCCTTGAAAGAATTCGGCGACGAGCGGAAACCGTGCAGATAAAGAATCACGTGGCGCCTCGCGCGGAAAGGGCGTCGAGCAGTTTCTGATGCACGCCGCCGAAGCCGCCGTTGCTCATCACCAGGATTTGATCGCCGGGGCGCGCCGCGTGCACTACCGCTTTGACGAGCGCGTCGAGATTGTCGAAGGCTTGCGCGTTGGCGCCGAGCGGCGCGAGTGCTTCGCCCAGGTTCCAGCCGAGCGCGTCGCGGCCGCTCGGCGCGCCGTAGCCGAACACGAGATCGGCGTCGGCGAGACTGGCGGGCAGTTGCGCCTTCATCACGCCGAGCTTCATCGTGTTCGAGCGCGGCTCGAGCACCGCGAGAATGCGCGTGTTGTCGCGGCCCACGCGTGCGCGCAGGCCCGCCACGGTCGTTTCGATCGCGGTCGGATGATGAGCGAAGTCGTCGTAGACGGTTACGCCGTCCACGCTGCCGCGCACTTCCATGCGCCGCTTCACGTTGCGAAAGCTCGCCAGCGACTTCGCCGCCTGCGCCGGCGGCACGCCGACATGGCGCGCGGCGGCGATCGCGGCGAGCGCGTTCATCCGGTTATGTTCGCCCTGCACCTGCCACTCGACCACGCCCACACGCTCGGCGTTGTGATACACGGCAAAGCGTTCGTCGACGGGCTCGCCGTCTTCCGCGGGCAGCGTTTCCCAGCCGCCCTGCACGCCGAAGCGCTCCACTTCGCTCCAGCAGCCGCGCGTCAGCACGCGCTCCAGCGCGTCTTCGCGACCGTTCGTCACGACGCGGCCAATGCGCGGCACGGTGCGGATCAGATGGTGGAACTGCGTCTCGATGGCGGCGAGATCCGGGAAGATGTCGGCGTGATCGAACTCGAGGTTGTTCAGCACGGCCGTTTTCGGCCGGTAGTGGACGAACTTCGAGCGCTTGTCGAAGAAGGCGGTGTCGTACTCGTCCGCCTCGATCACGAAGAAGCTCGAATCCGTGAGCCGCGCGGACACGCCGAAATTCAGCGGCACGCCGCCGATCAGAAAGCCGGGGTTCAGACCGGCGTCTTCCAGCAGCCAGGTCAGCATGGACGTGGTCGTCGTCTTGCCGTGCGTGCCGGCCACGGCGAGCACCCATTTGCCGTTCAGCACGTGTTCGCCAAGCCATTGCGGGCCCGACACATACGGCAGGCCGCGGTCGAGAATCGCTTCCATCAGCGGATTGCCGCGCGTGACCACGTTGCCGATCACGAACAGGTCGGCGTTCAGGCCGTTCAACTGCTCCGCGTCGTAGCCCTCGATCAGCCGGATGCCTTGCGCCTCGAGCTGCGTGCTCATGGGCGGATAGACGCCGGCGTCGCAGCCCGTCACCGTGTGGCCCGCGCCGCGCGCGAGGACCGCGAGACCGCCCATGAACGTGCCGCAGATACCGAGGATGTGGATGTGCATAAGCCTGTCGTGCCGCGCGGGCGTTTTTTCCTGGAAGGCCCCTCACCCGGCGCTTGGCGCCCGACCCCGAGGGGGCCAGAAAAACGCCGGGCGGCCGGCGCTTTGCTGCGAGGGACGTGAGATGGGGAGCAGCCGAAACGGCTGCCCACAAAGGTCGCTATTGTAACCGACGCCTCCCGAAGACCTAAGCGCGCTCGCCCGCCCCGGCACGCCCCTGGCACGCGCCCACAGCGGTCCGGGCCGCCGGAAAGGGCTGTCATCAATCTCTAGTATGATGGACGAATGGTTCGCAAATCACATTTTGATCCGCAGCGCGTGCGCGAGGAAATCGCGGTCGCGGCCGCGCGCCTGATTGCGGAAGACGGTCTCGACTACGCAACGGCCAAGCGCAAAGCGGCCCGGCAGGTGGTCGGGGAAAGCCGCGTCGCCGGCGAATGGCTGCCGGATAACGACCAGATCGAGGAAGAAATCCGCGAATACCAGTCGCTCTTCCAGGGCGACAGTCAGCCGGCGCTGTTGCGGCGCCTGCGGCGTATCGCGGTCGAATGGATGGAGCGGCTCGCGCCGTTCAATCCGTACCTGACGGGCGCCGTGCTCGGCGGCACGGCCGGCGAGCATTCCGACATTCACCTTCAGTTGTTCTGCGACGACCCGAAGGAAGTCGCCATCTACTTTCTGAACGCGAACATTCAGTACGACGTTTCGGAGACGCGCCATTTCGCCGGGCGCGGCTACGTCGAGACGCTGAGCTTCCTATGGCGGTCGGCGAGCGAAGGACGCGACGCCGAACCCGTCGGGGTTCACGTCGCCCTTTACCAATCAGACGACCTGCGCGGCGCGGTCAAGGCCGACGCGCGCGGACGCACGGCGCGCGCGAATCTGCAGGCGGTTCAATTGCTGCTCGACGGCGGCGGCGTCGCACCTTCCACCAACTAGACACGCATGATGAACACCAGACGGATTCTCTTCGGCGTTTTCGTCGCCGTGATCGCGGCCGCGAGCGGCGTCGCGGCCAATCACTGGCTGAACGGCCGCCACCACGAGGGCGATGGCGTGAGCGATGTGGCGCAGACAGCGCAGCAGCCCGCGTCGAAAGAAAGCGCCGTGGCGCAGCTTTGGGCGATGCCGGTCAAGACAGCCGACGGCAAGCCCGAATCGCTAACTGCGCTGAAGGGCCGGCCAATTGTCGTCAACTTCTGGGCGTCATGGTGCGGCCCCTGCGTTGAGGAAATGCCGGCGCTGTCGCAACTTCAGCGCGACTACGCGGGCAAAGGCATCCAGTTCGTCGGACTTGGCGTGGATTCGGAGAAAAACGTCCAGACATTCCTGCAAAAGGTGCAAGTCGCCTATCCAGTCTACGTGACGGGCTTTGGCGGCGCCGACCTCGCGCGGGCCTTCGGCAATACGGCGGGCGGGCTGCCATTCACCGTAGTCATCGACGCCAACGGCAACGTTCGCGCGACAAAATTAGGCCAGATCGATCCAAAAGCGCTGAAACAGACGCTCGACGCGCTGTAAATTTCCTAATCTTTTGACATCCGTTTGCGGCGGAAAGGCGCGAAGTTACGCGGAAATCGCACGGAATTGGGAGAAGTTGAACCGCTGCGGAGCCGTCAAAAGAGCGCTCCCAACGCGCCGTCCGTGAAGGAAACTAGACAAGTTTCTCTAATCAGCGCTAAAGTGCGCCCAATTCCACGGAAAAAGAAGCGACCATGACGCGACTGCTGGTACTGCACGGCCCCAACCTCAATCTTCTCGGCACACGGGAACCCGAGGTTTATGGCCGCGTGACGCTCCCGCAGATCGATCAGGCGCTCGCCGATCGCGCAGCGGACGCCGGGGTTGAACTGGCGTCGTTCCAGAGCAACCACGAAGGCGCGCTCGTGGATCGCATCCAGTCCGCGCGCACCGAAAAGACCGATTTCATTCTGATCAATCCCGCCGCGTACACGCACACCAGCGTGGCGATTCGCGACGCGCTGGCGGGCGTCGGTATTCCGTTCGTCGAGATTCACCTGTCGAACGTGCATCGCCGCGAGCCGTTCAGGCACCACTCGTATTTTTCCGACCAGGCCGAAGGGGTGATCTGCGGTCTTGGCTGGAAGGGCTATCTGTACGCGCTCGAATTCGCGCTCGACCGGCTGGCGGCCGGTTCGTCGCGCGGCTGAATCAACAACACGTCTAATTTGCGCCGGCCGCCCACGCGCCGGCACTTCCACGCATTGAAAGGGGCTTCCTGATGGATCTACGTAAACTGAAAACTCTGATCGACCTGGTCTCGGAGTCCGGCATCTCCGAACTCGAAGTGACCGAGGGCGAAGGCAAGGTGCGCATCGTCAAGAATGCGCCGCCGGTTTACGTGCAACAGTCCCCTTCGTACGCGCCGCAGCAGTTCGCGCAGGGTGCGCCGGCCAACGGCGGCGAAGCTCCGGCCGCAGGCGCCGCGGCAGGCGCTCCGGCGACGCCGGCTGCAGCCGCTCCGCAGGGCCACGTCGTGACGTCGCCGATGGTCGGCACGTTCTATCGTGCGCCGTCGCCGGGTGCCGAGCCGTTCGTCCAGGTCGGCGATACGGTCAAGGAAGGCCAGACGATCTGCATCATCGAAGCGATGAAGCTGCTCAACGAAATCGAGTCGGACAAGTCCGGCGTCGTGAAGGAAATCCTCGTCGAAAACGGCCAGGCGGTGGAATACGGCCAGCCGCTGTTCGTGGTCGGCTAAGTGGCGCACCCGCGGCGGCGCGACCGCGCCTTGCCGCGCGCATGCCGTTGCGCTCGCTGTGCCCCTTGCGTTACTGGCGCCCGTTGGGCACGGCGCGCATCCGATCTTCTGAGGCAGCCGGTGTTGTGAACAACCCGGCGCCCACTGATGAGTCGAAAACCCGCTATGTTTGAAAAAATCCTCATTGCCAATCGCGGCGAGATCGCGCTTCGTATCCAGCGCGCCTGCCGCGAACTCGGCGTCAAGACGGTCGTCGTCTATTCGGAAGCCGACAAGGAAGCCAAGTACGTGAAGCTCGCGGACGAGGCGGTCTGCATCGGCCCGGCGCCCTCGAATCTCAGCTATCTGAACATGCCCGCGCTGATCAGCGCGGCGGAAGTCACGGACGCCGAAGCGATCCACCCCGGCTACGGCTTCCTGTCGGAGAACGCCGACTTCGCCGAGCGTGTCGAGCAGTCCGGCTTCACCTTCATCGGCCCGCGCCCGGAAACGATCCGGATGATGGGCGACAAGGTGACCGCCAAGCAAACGATGATCAAAACCGGCGTGCCCTGCGTGCCGGGTTCTGAAGGTGCATTGCCGGAAGATCCGAAAGAGATCGTGAAAATTGCGCGCCAGGTCGGCTATCCGGTCATCATCAAGGCGGCGGGCGGCGGCGGCGGCCGCGGCATGCGCGTGGTGCACACGGAAGCGGCGCTCGTCAACGCGGTCAACATGACGCGCGAAGAAGCCGGCCGCGCGTTCGGCAACCCGCAGGTCTACATGGAGAAATTCCTGGAGAACCCGCGGCACATCGAAATTCAGGTGCTGTCCGATTCGTTCAAGAACGCGGTCTGGCTCGGCGAGCGTGACTGCTCGATGCAGCGTCGTCACCAGAAGGTGATCGAGGAAGCGCCGGCGCCGGGCATCGCGCGCCGTCTGATCGACCGGATCGGCGATCGTTGCGCCGACGCCTGCAAGAAGATGGGCTATCTTGGCGCGGGTACGTTCGAGTTCCTGTACGAAAACGGCGAGTTCTACTTCATCGAAATGAACACGCGCGTGCAGGTCGAACACCCGGTGACGGAACTGATCACGGGCGTCGACATCGTGCAGGAACAGATCCGCATCGCGGCCGGCGAGAAGCTCGCGTTCCGTCAGCGCGACATCGTCTTCAAGGGCCATGCGATCGAATGCCGGATCAACGCCGAAGACCCGTTCAAGTTCATTCCGTCGCCGGGACGTTTGACGTCGTGGCACATGCCGGGCGGTCCCGGCATCCGCGTCGATTCGCATGCTTACAATGGCTATTTCGTGCCGCCGAACTATGATTCGATGATCGGCAAGCTGATCGCTTACGGCGCGACGCGCGAGCAGGCGATCAAGCGGATGCGCATTGCGCTGTCGGAAATGGTCGTGGAAGGCATTCAGACGAACATCCCGTTGCATCGCGAGTTGATGCTCGACGCGAAGTTCGTCGAAGGCGGCACGAGCATTCACTACCTCGAGAACCGGTTGGCCGCGAAGCAGCAGGCCGCGCCGGAAGAAGCGTAAGTCATGAGTTACCGGGAACTGGTCGCCGAACTGGCACGCGAGCACGCGGAGGAATTGTCCGACGCGCTGCTCGAGTTGGGCGCGCTGTCGGTGTCCGTTGAAGATGCGGACGCGGACACGCCCGATGAGCAGCCGCTCTTCGGCGAGCCCGGTCTCACGCCCGACCGCACCGCATGGCAGCATTCGCGCGTGATCGCGCTGCTTGCGCAAGAGCATGATCCCGCGGTGCTGCTCGCGGCGGCATCGAATGAAATCGGTCTCGCCGCAGCGCCGCCTTTCACCGTGCGTGAAGTCGAGGAACAGGACTGGGTGCGGCTCACGCAGTCGCAATTCGATCCGATTCCGATTGGCGAGCGGATCTGGGTCGTGCCGTCGTGGCACGACGCGCCGGACCCGAACGCGCTGATACTCGAACTCGATCCGGGCCTTGCGTTCGGCACGGGCAGCCATCCGACCACGCGTTTGTGCATGGAATGGCTGGAGCAATCGGTGAAGCCCGGACAGTCCGTGCTCGACTACGGATGCGGCTCCGGCATCCTCGCGATTCTCGCCAAAAAGTGCGGCGCGAATCCGGTGTACGGCATCGACATCGATCCGCAAGCGGTCGAGTCGGCGCGTCACAACAGCGAGCGCAACCGCGCTGAAGTCACCTACGGCTTACCCGACGAATGTCCGACCGGTGAATTCGAGATTGTGGTCGCCAATATCCTGTCCAATCCGCTCAAGCTGATGGCGTCGATGCTGTCGTCGAAGGTCAAACCCGGTGGACGGATCGCATTGTCCGGCATCCTGGCGCGCCAGGCCGACGAAGTCGCGCAGGTGTACGCGCGGTGGATCGACATCGGCGTATGGCGCGAACACGAAGGCTGGGTATGCTTAACGGGAACGCGTCGCGAAAGCCATTAGAATAAGGCGCATTGTCCAACCAACGGCCTCCTGGCTAACCGGCTCACTATGCTTCTGGCAACGCGCTGCCCCTTCTGCGAAACCGTTTTCCGCCTGCAACCGGCGCAGCTCGCGCTGCGTCGCGGGCTCGTGCGCTGTGGGCAGTGCCACGAAGTATTCGATGCATCCGGCAGTCTCTACGACATCAGCGAAGCCGGCGACTTCTCCACTGCAAGACAGGTCTCCGCAGCCGCGGCCATGGAGGCGCTTTCGGGCGCGCGCCCGAGCAGCGCCGACTTCAGCCCCTCAGCGTGGGACCCGTGGGCGCCGAGGCCCACGCCGCTCTTCGAGGAACGCCTCAGGCACAACGCGGAGAACGTCTCGGCGCAGCCGCGCTACGTGGGCGCAGGTCCATCGGCGGCAGCGGGTGCAGCGGGTGCTGCGCCGAAGGAACCGCGCTTGCCCGCAGGCAGCGCGCCGACGGCTGCAGCCGATCACGAACCCCTGCTCGCGGACGCACCGCTCGAACCGTTCGCGTATGACACGGAACCGGCAAACGAGCCGGCAAGCGAACCGGCAAACGAACCAGCAACGCAGCCGCCCGCCGGCGAAGCACCGCGCGTCTGGCATAAGACAGAGCGCGCTCCCGGCTCCGAGCCCGACGAACCGGTGCTGAACGAGTCGGCAAGTTTCCACGGATTCCCCGACAACGAACCGCATTTCGGCACGACCGGCGTAGGCGCGGCCGGCCTCGGCACAACGCATCCGCACCCGCATTTCGACGACGATCTCGATCTGCGCGGCCCGGCACGCGCGGCAGCCACGCCGGACGGCGAGCCGTTCTCCGTGCAGCCGGTCAACGACGACGCCGATCCGTTCCCCGTGGTGCGCGAAACGCGCCCTGCCGAGCCGCGCCGCCTCGCGTGGATCATCGGCGGATCGGTGGCGGCGGGACTGCTCGTCATCGCGTTGCTGGCGCAGCTCGCATGGTGGCAACGCGAAACGGTGCTCGTCTATATGCCGCGCAGCCAAGCGCTGTACACGAAGGTATGCGCGCAACTCGGTTGCCAGGTGACGGCGCCGCACGACATCGACGGTCTGCAGGTCGAGCCGTCCGATCTGCGGCAAGTCGACGGGCCGCATAAGCTCGAGTTGCGCATGCCGCTGCGCAACCGCTTTAACGTCGCGCTCGCCTACCCGGCGATCGAACTCACGCTGCTCGACGACCAGAACAACATTGCGCTGCGCCGCGTGCTGTTTCCGCAAGACTACGTGGCGCCGGGCACGCCGATCGCAGCCGGCCTGCCGCCGCACATGACGCAAACCATGATCGTCCGCCTCGATACGGGCAACGCGGTCGCGTCGAATTTCCGCGTACAGATTTTCTATCCGTAACGCATCCCCGCGCGTCCGGCTCGATTCGGGCGCGCTCACCGTCGTCACAGACGAACTTTCGGAGCACAACAACATGAGTCAAGTCACGCTGGGTGGTAACCCGATCGAAGTAGCCGGCAGCTTTCCGTCGGCCGGCCAGACCGCGCCTGCCTTCTCGCTGGTCGGCAAGGATTTGAAACCGTTGTCGCTCGCCGATTTCGCGGGCAAGCGCAAGGTGCTGAACATCGTCCCGAGCCTCGACACGCCGACTTGCGCGACGTCCACCCGCAAGTTCAACGAAGCCGCCGCGAAGCTCAGCAACACGGCCGTGATCGTCGTGTCGGGCGATCTGCCGTTTGCGGCGTCGCGCTTTTGCACGACCGAAGGCATCGAGAACGTCGTGACGGCCTCGACGTTCCGCGGCCATGACTTCGCGCAGGCGTACGGCGTCGACGTCACCAGCGGTCCGTTGACGGGCCTCACCGCGCGCGCCGTCGTCGTGATCGACGAGAACGACAAGGTCGTTCACTCGGAACTGGTCAGCGAGATCAAGAACGAACCGAACTACGACGCAGCACTCGCCGCGCTGAAGTAAAACCTCGGCGTAGCAGACTCCGGCGCCGCGCTCCACGCGCGGCGCTTTCACATCGTCACTCCGATTTCTTCATTCTTTTTACAGGAACGCTCGCCTTGGCTACGCTGATTTGCGGCTCGCTCGCCTACGACAACATCATGACTTTCGAAGGCCGGTTCCGGGAGCACATCCTGCCGGAGCAGGTCCACATCCTGAACGTGAGTTTTCTGGTGCCGACGATGCGCCGCGAGTTCGGCGGCTGCGCGGGCAACATCGCCTATTCGCTGAATCTGCTCGGCGGCGACGCGCGCATCATGGGCACGCTCGGCGAGGTCGACGCGCAGCTTTACATGGACCGCTTCAGGCAGCTCGGGCTGTCGACGGAAAACGTGCTGGTCGTGCCGGGCACCTATTCGGCGCAGGCGATGATCACCACCGACCTCGAGAACAACCAGATCACCGCGTTCCATCCGGGCGCGATGATGCAGTCGCATCTGAACCGCGCGGACGAAGCGAAGGACATCACGCTCGGCATCGTCGCGCCGGACGGCTACGACGGCATGATCCAGCACGCCGAGCATCTTGCCGCAGCGGGCGTGCCGTTTATCTTCGATCCGGGCCAAGGACTGCCGCTCTTCGACGGTGCTGCACTGCGGCGCATGATTGAACTTGCGACCTATGTAGCTGTCAACGATTACGAAGCCAAACTTGTGAGCAACAAGACGGGTTGGTCGATCGAGGAGATCGCCGGCAAGGTCGAAGCGCTCATCGTCACGCTCGGCGAACACGGTGCGCAGATTCATCATGCGGGCGGCGTCGAAGACATTCCCGCCGTCAAGGCACAGCAGGTGCTCGACCCGACAGGATGCGGCGACGCGTTTCGCGGCGGCTTGCTGTACGGCATCGAAAAGAAGCTCGGCTGGGCGACCACGGGCCGTCTCGCGAGCCTGATGGGCGCGCTGAAGATCGAACAGCAGGGTCCGCAAAACTACGCGCCCACCCGGGCGCAGATCAACGAACGGTTCAAGCAGGCGTTCGGGTACGACCTGCCGTAATACCGAAAGCTATTGGAGTTAGGGAATGAGAACAACGAGTCGCCTGATAGTGGCCGCCTTGATCGCCGGTTCGCTGGCCATGTCGGGGTGTGCGTATAACAGCAGTTCCGCCGACGTCTACACCGCGTCGCAGGCGCAGCGCGAGGAAACGGTCCGCATGGGCATGGTCGACAGCGTGCGCGCCGTCAAGATCAGCTCGAACAACGGTCAGCCGAGCGGCCTCGGTGCGATCGGCGGCGGCGCGCTCGGCGCGGTGGCCGGCAGCACTATCGGCGGCGGCACGGGCTCGATCGTCACCGGCATTATTGGCGGTCTGGCGGGTGCGGTGGCGGGCAACTCGGTCGAGAACCGGGTGGCCGTGCGCGACGGTCTGGAAATTACCGTGCGGCTCGATAACGGCGACATTCGCGCGATCACGCAAAGCTCAACCGGCGAGATTTTCCGCGCCGGCGACCGCGTCCGGCTGCTTTCCAGCGGCGGCGTCACGCGCGTCACGCACTAAGCTTTCCCCTCTCGAGCGGCCAGCTTCATGCGGCCGCATCGACCTCACACGCATGCCCTCCCCTGTGCATGCGTTTTTTTTCGCCTGCGCATTCGTGCTGCTTCCGTTTGTATCGACTCGTACGGACGAAAAAAATCCCGTCGCCGAAACCGGCAACGGGATCCTGACCGAGTAGCGCTCGCGAGACTGTGTGAAGCGCTACTCGATCATCGACACATCATGCGATGCGTCGAAGTACTGCTACCGCTGAACAGCCCGATTACGGACGGCTGCCCGTCGGGAACGGCCATGCTGCTGCCGGGTTCAGCGCGGTCTTCACCGTTGCTGCCGGTGCGCTCGAAACGGAAGTCGCAGCGGGTGCAGGTGCAGCCTTCTTGGCAACAGCCTTCTTCGCAGGCGCGGCCTTCTTCGCGGGAGCAGCAGCGGCCTTCTTCGCAGGAGCAGCCTTCTTGGCAGGCGCAGCCTTTTTAGCAGCAGCCTTCTTCGCAGGCGCAGCCTTCTTCGCAGCAGCCTTCTTGGCAGGCGCGGCTTTCTTCGCAGCAGCCTTCTTCGCAGGCGCGGCCTTCTTCGCAGCGGCCTTCTTGGCCGGCGCTGCCTTCTTCGCAGTCGCCTTCTTCGCCGGTGCAGCCTTCTTCGCTGCAGCCTTCTTCGCCGGCGCTGCCTTCTTCGCTGCTACCTTCTTGGCCGGTGCTGCTTTCTTCGCTGCGGTCTTCTTGGCCGGCGCAGCCTTCTTCGCTGCTACCTTCTTCGCCGGCGCTGCCTTCTTCGCCGCTACCTTCTTAGCCGGAGCAGCCTTCTTCGCTGCTACCTTCTTGGCCGGTGCGGCCTTCTTCGCCGGAGCTGCCTTCTTTGCTGCGACCTTCTTTGCTGCAGGCTTCTTAGCGGCGGCTTTCTTTGCAGTTGCCATCATTTTCTCCTTCAGGTTTTCAGATGAGAGTCAGTTCAAACTACACCCTTCGTCAAAACCCGCTTCCCGCGGACGCTTCTCAGGGCGCGCGCTACGAAGCGGGCTATTCATCGGCGTACGCAGGTGCCGCGCGCTTACGCTAATGAATGCGGTAAGGCGCGCCGTGCCGCAAGGCACCGCGCGCCAAATGTCATCGGCGTTGGAAATCAACGCCGGCAATTGCTTGATCGAGCCGACGGCGATACCGCCGACGGCTTTTTCCGGGGGGAAGTTTGCCCATCCCACTGAAGGGTTCGCAAAGTGCCGGTCATGTTTGTGGGCCGCGAAGGCACGCGGCGCACGAGGCACGCTTTGCATCAGGCGGTTCAGCTCCTAAACATAATCGCCGCAGCCGAAGCCACGGCATCCCCATCGATGAATACATCGCGGTACGAACCCGGATCACTCCCAAGTCAGCGCGCCGCCAGTCTGATATTCGATCACACGCGTCTCGAAGAAGTTGCGCTCCTTCTTCAGGTCGATCATCTCGCTCATCCACGGGAACGGGTTTTCCTCGTTCGGGTACAGCGGATCGAGACCGATCTGCTGGCAACGGCGGTTGCAGATGAAGCGCAGATAGCTCTTGAACATCGACGCATTGAGGCCGAGCACCCCGCGCGGCATCGTGTCTTCTGCGTAACGATATTCGAGCTCGACCGCTTGCTGGAAGATCTCGCGGATTTCCGCGCGGAACTCAGCCGTCCAGAGTTGCGGGTTTTCGAGTTTGATCTGGTTGATCAGGTCGATGCCGAAGTTGCAGTGCATCGACTCGTCGCGCAGGATGTACTGATACTGCTCCGCGGCGCCGGTCATCTTGTTCTGGCGGCCGAGCGCCAGGATTTGCGTAAAGCCGACGTAGAAGAAGAGGCCTTCCATCACACAGGCGAACACGATCAGCGAGCGAAGCAGAGTCTGGTCTGTCTCGAGCGTGCCGGTCTTGAAGCCCGGATCGGTCAGCACATTGATGTACGGAATCAGGAACTCGTCTTTCGCGCGGATCGAGGGAACCTCGTGATACGCGTTGAAGATCTCGCCTTCGTCCAGACCCAGCGATTCGACGATGTACTGGTATGCGTGCGTGTGGATCGCCTCTTCGAACGCCTGGCGCAGCAGGAACTGGCGGCATTCGGGCGCCGTGATATGGCGGTAGGTGCCCAGCACGATATTGTTGGCGGCGAGGGAATCGGCCGTCACGAAGAAGCCCAGGTTGCGCTTGACGACGCGGCGCTCGTCTTCGGTCAGACCGTTCGGGTCTTTCCAGAGGGCGATGTCGCGCGACATGTTCACTTCTTGCGGCATCCAGTGGTTGGCGCAACCAGCCAGATACTTTTCCCAGGCCCACTTGTATTTGAACGGCACCAACTGATTGACGTCGGTCTGGCCGTTGATGATGCGCTTGTCGGCGACATTCACCCGCGCTTCGGAAACGGCAGCAGTTCCAGCAGCACGAGCAACGTTAGCAGCGGGAGCGACAGCGATGTCGTTCGCGAAGATGTCTGAAGCCGAGGGAGCATGAGGAGCGGAACGCGTTTCGACTTGCGAACCGACAGCCGATCCCGCAGCGTTGCGCAACACGTTCTGTTGCGTAGCGCTCGAGGGAGTTACGGCAGTGATCTCGTCATCCCAGTTGAGCATAAATGTCACCATCAATTTAGAACGGTTTGTACCATCTTTTCACGAGCGATAAAAGAGTCCGCTTGCGAAAAATCCTGTTTTCGATTCGCGTTGCTACGTTCATACAACACTTTGTTCAACAGACTGTGAACGTTGCCTTGAGTGATGCGACTTCAAGCTGTGTCGTCGAGGTGCTTCGCGAGCTCGAAGAGCAACGTGTCCGAGCGACGTTTCGCTGCTCTATCTATCTGTATTGCGGAGTGCGGTTGCTGTGTACTGCACTTCGATGCGCACTTCGATGCGCGTTGCGGGTTCGTCCGCGTTAGCGAGATGAAGTTCAATGCGATGTCGCGCGATGCATGTGGCCGGTTGCGTTGTTCGCTGCGTCGTTTCATCGCTGCATCATTTCATCGCTGCGTCGCTGCGTTGATTGAAGCGTTGGTGAAGCGGCGGGTCTTGCAGTCGGTGTCGTCTTGCGCGCTTCGTGACATGCCGACTCGTTGCTTCTCTACTTCACTTTGCAACGGTCCGACGATGAGCGGTGCGGCGTTCGACTTCATCCACCTTGCTTGCCGCGCCGCTCGTCGGCTTATCTCTGCTTCATCTCTATCAGGTTCGTCGATCGCTGCATGCGGGTCATTACCTAGAACGCTTCAGCAAACAACGAACCTGCTTACTGCGACTACTCACTGCGACTGCTCGCTCTTGCCGCTTACTGGCAAGCCTCGCACTCGTCGAAGCCAGGATCGCCCGGACGCATCATGCACACGGGACCGTCCGCTTCGGGCGCTGCTTCCACTGCAACTGCCGGCGCTGCCGCTGCCGCCGCCGCTGCCTGGAAACCGCCGACACCCGCACCGCCGCTCACGCCGAAGCCACCTGCCGCGCCGCCGCCGACACCACCGGCACCGCCCGCACCTTCGCCGCCGCCCGAACTCACTGCGTTCAACGCGCCGTGAGCGACCGTCGACTTCTCGACGTGCGTGGCCGCCATCGTGCGCAGGTAGTACGTGGTCTTCAGACCGCGCACCCATGCGAGCTTGTAGATCTCGTCGAGCTTCTTACCCGATGCGCCGCCCATGTAGATGTTCAGCGACTGTGCCTGGTCGATCCACTTCTGACGACGCGACGCCGCTTCGACCAGCCACTTCGGATCGACTTCGAACGCGGTCGCGTAGATCGCGCGGAGGTCCGCCGGAATACGGTCGATGCGCGAGAGCGTGCCGTCGAAGTACTTCAGGTCGGCGACCATCACTTCGTCCCACAGACCGCGTGCCTTCAGGTCGCGCACCAGGTAGTCGTTGACCACCGTGAATTCGCCCGACAGGTTCGACTTCACATACAGGTTCTGGAACGTCGGCTCGATGCAGGCCGACACGCCGATGATGTTCGAGATGGTCGCGGTCGGCGCGATCGCGATGCAGTTCGAGTTGCGCATGCCGTAGGTGGCGATGCGCTGACGCAGTTCGGTCCAGTCCATCGACTCGCTCGAATCGACTTCGACATAGCCGCCGCGCGCGTCGGCCAGCAGCTTGACCGAGTCTTGCGGAAGAATGCCGCGATCCCACAGCGAGCCGCGATAGCTCGAATAACGGCCGCGCTCCTGCGCCAGTTCCGTCGACGCGTAGTAAGCGTAGTAGCAGACCGCTTCCATCGACGTGTCGGCGAACTTCACCGCTTCTTCCGACGCGTACGGCGTGCGCAGCAAATGCAGGCAGTCCTGGAAGCCCATGATGCCCATGCCGACCGGACGGTGCTTCAGGTTCGAGTTACGCGCCTTGGCGACTGCGTAGTAGTTGATGTCGATCACGTTGTCGAGCATGCGCATCGCGACGCTGACGGTGCGCTTGAGCTTGTCGTGGTCGAGCACGAGCGTGCCGTCGGCCTGTTCCTTCAGATGCGCGACGAGGTTCACCGAGCCCAGGTTGCAGACGGCGATTTCAGCGTCGCTCGTGTTCAGCGTGATTTCGGTGCACAGGTTCGACGAGTGGACGACGCCGACGTGCTGTTGCGGCGAGCGCACATTGCACGGGTCCTTGAACGTGATCCACGGATGGCCGGTTTCGAACAGCATGCCGAGCATCTTGCGCCACAGTTGCGCCGCCGGAACCTTCTTGAAGAGCTTGATCTCGCCGCGCGCGACCTTGTCTTCGTAAGCCGTGTAAGCCGCTTCGAACTCGGCGCCGAACTTGTCGTGCAGATCCGGGCAGGTGGACGGCGAGAACAGCGTCCAGTCGCCGCCTTCCATCACGCGCTTCATGAACAGGTCGGGAATCCAGTTCGCCGTGTTCATGTCGTGCGTGCGGCGACGGTCGTCGCCGGTGTTCTTGCGCAGCTCCAGGAATTCTTCGATGTCGAGGTGCCACGTTTCCAGGTACGCGCACACTGCGCCCTTGCGCTTGCCGCCCTGGTTCACGGCGACGGCCGTATCGTTGACGACCTTCAGGAACGGCACGACGCCTTGCGACTTGCCATTGGTGCCCTTGATGTGCGAGCCAAGCGCACGCACACGCGTCCAGTCGTTGCCGAGACCGCCGGCGAACTTCGAGAGCAGCGCGTTTTCCTTCAGCGCTTCGTAGATGCCGTCGAGGTCGTCGTCGACCGTGGTCAGATAGCACGACGACAGTTGTGAGCGGCGCGTGCCCGAGTTGAACAGCGTCGGCGTGGACGACATGAAGTCGAAGCTCGACAGCACGTTGTAGAACTCGATCGCGCGCGCTTCGCGGTCGATCTCGTTCAGCGACAGGCCCATTGCGACACGCATAAAGAATGCCTGGGGCATTTCGATACGCACGCCGTCGTGATGCAGGAAGTAGCGGTCGTACAGCGTTTGCAGACCGAGGTAGCCGAACTGCAGGTCGCGGTTGTTATCGAGCGCGGCGCCCAGACGCTTCAGGTCGAACTGCAGCAGCTTGTCGTCGAGCAACTCGGCTTGCACGCCGCGCTTGATGAACTGCGGGAAGTACTCGGCGTAACGCTCGCCCATTTCGGCTTGCGTGACTTCTTCTTCGAGAATCTCGCGGCGGATCGTGTGCAGCAGAATGCGCGCGGTGACCTGGCTGTAAGCCGGATCTTTTTCGATCATCGTGCGAGCGGCCAGGATCGCCGAGTCGTAGACCTGGCTCATCGGCACGCCGTCGTACAGATTCTTGACCGTTTCAGCGACGATCGGCTCGGCGCTCACGGCGTCGCCCAGGTTCGCGCAAGCGGACTCGATGATGCCGCGCAGCGCAGCCATGTCGAGCGGACGCGACACGCCGTTGTCGGTAACGGTGAGGCCCGGCGTGCTGCCGGCCACCTGTTCGTCGTGACCGCGCGCCTGGGTGCGCTTCTCGCGATACAGCACGTAAGCACGCGCGACGTTGTGCTCGCCGCCGCGCATCAGCGCGAGTTCGACCTGATCCTGAATGTCTTCGATATGGAACGTGCCGCCGTTCGGACGGCTGCGCACCAGCGCGCGCACCACGTTCTGCGTGAGTTGCTCGACCAGTTCGCGCACGCGTGCGGATGCCGCGCCCTGACCACCGTTGACAGCGAGGAATGCCTTCGTCACGGCGATGGCGATCTTCGACGGCTCGAACGACACCACGCTGCCGTTGCGGCGGATCACCTTGTAGTCGGCGTACGTCGCTTGCGGCGCGAGCGCCTGGGCGCCTTGTGCCTGGCCGAAAGCCTGGCCAGTCGGTGATCCCTCATACCGGGTCGTCGCGTTGTCGGTGGTTTGCATGTGCAAAGCTCCTGGTCCTGGAAATGTTGCGGCGAGTGCCGCGGATTAAAACGAACGCTGCGCCGCGTGCGCGAGCGATGGGGTGCAGGAAAGAGGCCGGCCTCGGCGGCTGACGGAATGCGACTGCGATGAAGCCTGATTCGAATTCGTAACGGTCTTCGTCGTAGTTCTCGCGATCACTCTCAGCCCCTTTCCTGATGCTTATGGTTGCCGCCGGTTGGTTCGCGCTTGCCCCGCGCTCTACCCGCTCTTACGTTTCACCGGCCGCCCTGCAGGAATTCTTTTTCGCTGCCTGGAATGCTTGCGGCGCCATGCTCGGAGAGCGGGGCGCCGCAGACTTGTGCACTATGTTATGCACTTGGTTATTCACACAGTTATACACAGGACACACAACATCTAGTGCGTAACTGAATTTGTGGCACCAAGTATAGTGGACTTTCAAGACAGATCAAATCGTTTTATTTATCCGAAACGTATTGACTTTTGGCTCGCGCGACGCGAAGCCGGCTCCCCGGAGAGCGAGGCTGCGCCTCGTTCTCCTCGCATCACGCGAGCTCGCGCGAACGGCCGTTACCGCGTTTTGGAAAACTTGAGATAGGGGAAATACCGATCCGCGAGCGAGGTGTCGCGTTGCAGGCGCGCCCATTCGAAGTGGGGGCCCGGATCGGTCTTGCGGCCGGGCGCAATGTCGGAGTGTCCGGCGAGGGCTTCGATCGGATAACGTGCCGCGAGCGCTCTCACGAGCGCGCTCAGCGTGCGGTATTGAGCCGCCTCGAAAGCAGTTGTGTCACTGCCTTCGAGTTCGATGCCGATGGAGAAATCATTGCAACGCTCGCGGCCGAAAAAATTCGACGGTCCCGCGTGCCACGCGCGCTCGTTGCACGACACGAACTGTTCGAGGGCGCCGTCGCGATGAATCACGAAATGCGCCGACACGCGCACGCCGCGCAGATGCGCGTCGTAATACGGGTGAGCGTCGCAATCGAGTGTATTGAGGAAGAGTTCGGCGATAGCCGTGCCGCCGAATTCATTGGGCGGCAAGCTGATGTTGTGCACCACGATCAGCGTGGGCACCGCGCCTTGTGGCCGCGCCTCGAAGTTCGGCGACGGCAGTTTGCGTGCTTGCGCGGCCCAACCGTCTGCGTCGACGGTGAACTCGACGCTCATCGGGCGTCGCGGCCCGTGGGTCGCGTGCCGTGCCGCTGCGCGTGCGCGGCGCTGCAGAACACCTGGCCCGCGGCGACCACCGAGTCGCTCTTCGGCGCATGCACGCCGCACTCGACACAACGGATCATCGGCTCCGCGAGTTGCGGCGCCTCGGGCTGACGCGCGGCGCCGTTGCCGTTATTGGCAGCGCCGCGCGCGCCGCCTGCGCCGGTACGTTGCGCGGTGTGCGCATCGTGACGGCGCAGCGCCTTCACAAGCCACTGCCCGACGATGAACAACAGGATCAGCAAAAAGATTTGTCGCATGGGACACGCTCACACTACAGCTCGGTGCAACAGCACCTCGAAAACAAAACGGCTGCCGACGTACGCCAGCAGCAACGCGACGAACGACGCCAGCACCCAGCGCAATGCGGCACGGCCGCGCCAGCCGGACACCTTGCGCGCCGTCAGGAGCGCGCCGAACATCACCCACGAAAGAATCGCGAACACGGTCTTGTGATCGAGCCGCAGCGCGCGGTCGACCAGTTGCTCGCTAAACAGAATGCCCGATACCAGCGTCAGCGTGAGCAGCACGAAGCCCGCGCCGATCAGACGGAACAGCAGCTTCTCGAGCGTGAGCAACGGCGGCAGTGTATCGAGCCAACTGGAGAGCCAGCCGTTGCCCGCTGCGGCCACATGCCGCTGCGCGACGCCGCCGCGCATCGCATGAAGACGCCGCTCGACGAGCAGCATCAGGACGGCGTGCAGCGCCGCGATCGCGAACAGGCCATACGCGATGTTGGCGATCAGGAAGTGCAGCTTGAACATGGGCGCGGCCGAATACGGCAGCACACGCACGCCGTTGAACGCGAGCGGCAACAGCGACGCGACGCAGGCGAGCGGCAAGACCAGCAGACGCAGCCCGTCGAGCGGAAAGAAAAAGCTTTCTATCCAATAGATGCCGGCGCCGAGCCAGAACATCGCGGAGAGCGCGAAGGCGAAGCCGAACACCATCGCGTTCTGCGGGAAGATCGTGGTGTGCAGCAGCACGCCGTGCGCGAGCAGCGCGACGAACAGCAGCGCGCGGCCCGATGAGCTCATGCCCGACGCCGCGGCCCCGGCGAACCCGGAACGCGCGTCGGCCGTGGTTGCCGCGCCGGCCGGCATGGGCGCGACGCTCTCCAGCATGGAGCGCGATCCGGCGTGCCGGTGCGAGCGCCAGCCCGCTACGGCGAGTCCGCCGTACAGGAGCGCGGTGAGGGCATACAGTACAATATCCATATTCGAAGTTTACACTAGGCCCCCGCCCCGCGACGTCTTCCGCTTCGCGCCCGCCCGGGCCGCACTGTTCATCGCTCCCCATGCTCGACAATCTGACTCAACGGATGGCGCGCGTCGTCAAGACGCTGCGCGGCGAAGCCCGGCTCACCGAGGCGAACACCCAGGAAATGCTGCGCGAAGTGCGCCTTGCGCTGCTCGAGGCGGACGTGGCGCTGCCCGTCGTGCGCGAGTTCATCGCGAAGGTGAAAGAGAAGGCGCTCGGCGAGGAAGTCATCAGCAGTCTGTCGCCGGGTCAGGCGCTCGTCGGCGTCGTGCAGCGCGAGTTGACCGCGGTGATCGGCGGCGATTACGAAGGCAAGGCATCGGAGCTGAACCTGGCCGTCACGCCGCCGGCCGTCATCCTGATGGCGGGTTTGCAGGGCGCGGGTAAGACGACCACGGTCGGCAAGCTCGCCAAGCTGCTGCGCGAAAAGTACAAGAAGAAGGTGCTGACCGTTTCGTGCGACGTCTATCGCCCTGCTGCTATCGCGCAGTTGAAGACGGTGACCGAGCAGGTCGGCGCGGATTTCTTCCCGTCGGAACCGGATCAGAAGCCGGTGGGCATCGCGCGTGCGGCGGTGGATTGGGCCAAGCGTCACTATCACGACGTGCTGATCGTCGACACGGCCGGCCGTCTCGGTATCGACGAAGCGATGATGCAGGAAATCACCGCGCTGCATACCACGCTGAAGCCGGCGGAAACGCTGTTCGTCGTCGATGCGATGCTCGGCCAGGACGCCGTCAACACGGCGAAAGCGTTTAGCGACGCGCTGCCGCTCACCGGCGTCGTGCTGACCAAGCTCGACGGCGACTCGCGCGGTGGCGCGGCACTCTCCGTGCGTCACGTCACGGGCAAGCCGATCAAGTTCGTCGGCGTCGCGGAAAAGCTCGACGGCCTCGAAGTGTTTTATCCGGATCGCATGGCGAACCGGATTCTCGGCATGGGCGACATTCTCGCGCTCGTCGAAGAAGCGCAGAAGGGCGTCGACGTTCAGGCCGCGCAAAAACTCGCCGACAAAGTCAAGAAAGGCGGCGACTTCGACCTGAACGATTTCCGCGCGCAGCTCACGCAAATGAAGGGCATGGGCGGGCTGTCGTCGCTGATGGACAAGCTGCCCGCGCAATTCCAGCAGGCCGCCGCCGGCGCCGACATGAGCCAGGCTGAAAAGCAGATGCGCCGCATGGAAGGCATCATCAACTCGATGACGCCGCTCGAGCGCGCCAAGCCGGATCTCATCAAGGCCACGCGCAAGCGCCGCATCGCCGCGGGCGCGGGCGTGCAGGTGCAGGAAGTCAACCGCATGCTGAACCAGTACGACCAGATGCGCACGATGATGAAAAAGCTGAAGGGCGGCAACATGCAAAAGATGATGCGCGGCATGAAGGGCATGTTGCCCGGCATGCGCTAAGCTTTAGCAAGACGGCGGCACGCGCGTCGTGCGGGTTGCACTGCGCCCGCCGATAGCCGCCGCCTCGGAAAAGGAATTGGTTGAGAGCATTCCCGCTCACACTATGTATACAGTCACCGCCCGTCAGACGTCATGAACCGCGAAGAAGCTCTCCACATTTTTAGCCACTCCGAAGAAATCGTTTCGGCCGACGACGTGAACGCGTCGATCAGCGGCATGGCTGCCGCCATCCGCGCCGAAATAAGCGAGGACTTCCCGCTCGTGCTTTCGGTGATGGGCGGCGCCGCGGTGTTCACCGGCATGCTGTTGCCGCACCTCGACTTTCCGCTCGAGTTCGACTACATCCACCTGACCCGCTATCGCAACACCACCAAAGGCGGCAACGAGATGCAGTGGCGCGTGGCGCCGGCCGAGTCGGTGAAGGATCGCGTGGTGCTGGTGCTCGACGACATTCTCGACGAAGGCGAGACGATGGCCGCGATTCGCGACCGTATCCTCGCGATGGGCGCGAAGCGCTTCCTGAGCGCGGTGCTGTGCGAGAAGATCATTCCGAAGGCCAAGCCGCTACGCCCGGACTACTGCGGCTTCGAAGTGCCGGACCGCTATGTGTTCGGCTGCGGCATGGACGCGAAAGGCTACTGGCGCAACCTGCCGACCATTCGCGCGCTGACCGAAGGCGCGTGAGTTTTTCATCTGTCTTGCGCTGGAACGAAAAAGCGGCCTACCTGGGCCGCTTTTTCATTGGGTGGCGATAAGGCGCGCCGCCGGCTTCACAGTTGATGCACGAAGGCGCGGATACCGCCGAGCATCATCTCGACGGAAATCGCCACCAGCACGAGTCCCATCAGACGCTCGAATGCCATCATGGTGCGCTCGCCGAGCCATGCCTGAATCCGCTCGGCCAGCATCAACACCACAGCGCAAACGATCATGGTGACGGTCAGCGCGCCGATCCATTCGAACATCTTGCCGGGCGCCTGCGACGTCAACAGCATCACCGTTGCGAGCGCCGACGGTCCGGCCAGCGCCGGAATGGCGAGCGGCACGATCAACGGCTCGCCGCCGCGCGCGTCGCCGCCGAACGGGCCGTCCGGATGCGGGAACACCATGCGCAACGCAATCAGAAACAGCACGATGCCGCCGCCGATTCGCAACGACTGGTCCGTGAGACTCATCATCCGTAAGAACGCGTCGCCCAGCACCATGAACAGCAGCAGGATCGCAAACGCAATCGCGACCTCACGCAGAATCACGGCGGTGCGCCGCTTCGGCGACACACCGCGCAGACAACTGATGAAGAGCGGAATGTTGCCGAGCGGATCGGTGATGAGAATCAGCAGAACGGTCGCGGACAGGAAGGTGTACTCCACCGTCCGCTCCGCTTAGCGCGCGAGCGCCGCGCGCACCTTCGCGATCACCGTTTGCGCGGCTTCGTCGACCGGCAGCAAGGTCGCCTCGGCGTCGCGGCGGCCCTGATATTCGAGCTTGCCTTCCTTCAGGCCGCGGTCGCCGATCACGAGGCGATGCGGCACGCCGATCAGCTCCCAGTCGGCGAACATCACGCCGGGGCGTTCGCCGCGGTCGTCCAGAATCACGTCGATGCCCGCTTCCACCAGTTCCGCGTACAGCTTGTCGGCCTGCTCGCGCACGGCTTCGCTGCGGTCATAGCCCATCGGGCACAGCACGACTTCGAACGGCGCGATCGATTCCGGCCAGATGATGCCCTTGTCGTCGAAATTCTGTTCGATCGCGGCGCCCAGAATACGCGTGATGCCGACGCCGTAGCAGCCCATTTCCATCGGCTGCGGCTTGCCGTTTTCGTCGAGGCAGGTCGCGTTCATCGCTTCGGAATATTTGGTGCCGAGCTGGAACACATGACCGACTTCGATGCCGCGGCAAATGTCGAGCACGCCCTTGCCGTCCGGCGACGGATCGCCCTTCTTGACGTCGCGAATATCCGCGACGACGGGCTCCGGCAAATCGCGGCCCCAGTTGACGCCGGTGGTGTGGAAGTCCACCTCGTTCGAGCCGACCACGAAGTCGCTCATGTTCGCGACCGTGCGGTCCGCCACGACCTTCACCGGCTTCTTCGTGTTGAGCGGGCCGAGATAGCCCGGCGGCGTGCCGAAGGTCTCGATAATCTCAGCCTCAGTCGCCATGCGGAAGTCGGTGAGGCCCGGCAAGTTGTTTGCCTTGATCTCGTTCAGATCGTGATCGCCGCGCAGCATCAGCAGCCAGATGGTCGGCTCGGCGCCTTCGTTTTCGGTCGCGAGCACGATCGACTTGATGGTGCGTTCGAGCGGAATGTTCAGGTACTCGGCGACGGCCTCGCACTTTGCCTTGCCCGGCGTGGGCGTCTTCTTCAGCTCCTCGGTGGGAGCGGCGCGTTGTGCGTAAAGCGGCAATGCTTCGGCCGCTTCGACGTTCGCAGCGAAGTCGGAGGTCGGGCAATAGGCGATTGCGTCTTCGCCCGTTTCGGCGATCACGTGAAACTCATGCGAGCCGCTGCCGCCGATCGAACCGTTGTCCGCCGCGACCGCGCGGAAGTCGAGACCGAGGCGCGTGAAAATGCGCACGTACGCGTCGTACATCTTGCGATACGACTCGCGCAGACCCGCCGCGTCCTTGTCGAACGAGTACGCGTCTTTCATGATGAACTCGCGGCCGCGCATCACGCCGAAACGCGGACGGATTTCGTCGCGGAACTTGGTCTGGATCTGGTAGAAGTTGACCGGCAACTGACGGTAGCTCTTGATCTGGCCACGCGCGATGTCCGTCACCACTTCTTCGTGCGTCGGTCCGATCACGAAGTCGGACTGCTTGCGGTCCTTGAAACGGAGCAATTCGGGGCCGTATTTTTCCCAGCGGCCCGACTCCTGCCACAACTCGGCCGGCTGCACGGCCGGCATCAGCAATTCGATAGCGCCCGCCCGGTTCATTTCCTCGCGCACGATGGCTTCCACCTTGCGGATCGAGCGCAGGCCGATCGGCAGGTAGTTATAGATGCCGCCGGCGACGCGGCGGATCATGCCGGCGCGCACCATGAGCTTGTGGCTGACGATCTCGGCGTCTGCCGGAGCTTCTTTCAGGGTGCCGATAAAGAAACGGGAAGCTTTCATTCAGATTTTCCAAAAGCGGCGGCTCCGGAGGGACCGCCCGAAAGGGTGAAACGGGAAATCGACACGGCTGCGGCGCCAGAACCCGCGGTGTGCTGCACTGCGCCGCACCGACGCCAAAGCGCCGACGACGCCGCCGCGCAAAGCCTTCTGCACAAGGGATGACGCGCGGGAAGCTTGACAGGCTACCGCAAATGCAGGCCTTTTGCGGCGAATCGTTCCATTCTGGTGCGAATCGGTGCGTCAGGGCCGTTATCTGTTTATAATCAAAGCAATTTTAAAGGATTCGAAGGTGGTTGTATGCTGGATCGTGAAGGCTTTCGCCCGAACGTCGGCATCATCCTCTTGAACGCGCACAACGAGGTGTTTTGGGGCAAACGGCTCCGTGAACATTCCTGGCAGTTTCCGCAAGGGGGCATCAAGTACGGAGAGACCCCCGTGCAAGCGATGTATCGGGAGTTACACGAAGAAACCGGGCTGCTTCCTGAGCACGTCAAGGTGATTGGTCGCACGCGCGACTGGTTGCGTTACGAGGTGCCTGACAAGTTCATCAAGCGTGAGGTACGCGGTCATTACCGCGGCCAGAAACAAATCTGGTTTTTGCTCCGAATGGTGGGGCGCGATTGCGACATCTGCTTGCGCGCCACCGACCACCCGGAGTTCGATGCCTGGCGTTGGAACGAATATTGGGTGCCGCTCGACTGTGTGATCGAGTTCAAGCGGGATGTGTATCAGTTGGCGCTGACGGAGCTGTCCCGTTTCATGCGCCGGACTGTGCCGCGTGCGGAAAAACCCGGCGCTCATCATGGGCCGCGCTATCCACGGATAGCGTCGTCAATGGAAAGTCCGCCGGATTCCACGGTAATGACGGTGACAACGGTCACGTCCGTCAGAATCGAAACTTCGGTTCGCACAACAAGCGTGTCCGACTGCGGTGAAAATGCCGCGTCAACGGACGAGGCCAGCGCCGCGTCGGAGCTTGAAGAAGACGCAGCTCGCGAGGCTGCCGTTTCGTTGCTTCGCCAAGGCGTGCGTAGTTGATCGTTCTGCGCGGCTTTCCGTGCCGCTATGCGGGCGCGGCCCCCGGACCCGGGAGCCGCGCCCGTTTTTTGAGGAAAACCATATTGAAAGCTCTCGCTCTCGTCGTGGCGTGCGTCGCCACCGGCGCCCTTCTGGCTGGCTGTTCGAGTGCCGGCAAACCCACCAATAAGGATGACAGCGCGTTTACCTATCTGCTCGACCGGCCTACCAATTGGGTCGAAAACAAGGTCGAGACGTTGCCGCCGCTGCCGCAGGATTCGGGCCTGCTTCCGTTCGAAGTGTCGGGCAATACGCCGCTGCATTTCGCGATAGATCCGACGTCGCTCACGGTGGGTTCGGACGGCGTGGTGCGCTACACGGTCGTGGTCACGAGCCCGAGCGGCGCGCGCAATGTGAACTACGAGGGCATTCGCTGCGACACCTATGAATGGCGTCTGTATGCCGGTCTGAATGCCGATCACGACGGCTGGGACAGAACCGTTGCCAACGACTTCACGCGCATCGAGAACGGCGCGCTGAACGCTTATCACGCGGCGCTGTATCAGGATTATCTGTGCGCAAACAAGCTGCCGACAGGCAGCGCCAAGTCGATTATCGAGAACATCCGCTATAAGCGCACGGCGACGTCTTTGATTCATTGAACCGTTGACGATGCATTAGGCAAAAAAGCCGTTCCAGTGGTGACTGGAACGGCTTTTTTAATTGCCGCCTGATGTCTCTTTGCCGGCCGCTGGCCACTGACCGCTGATTGATTACCCGCTCAAACCAGCACCAGGTTGTCCCGATGAATCAATTCGGGCTCGAGCATGTAGCCGAGCACCGACTCGATCTCGCCGCTCGGACGCCGCTGGATCAGCTTGGTTTCGGCACTGCTGTAATTGGTGAGGCCGCGCGCCACCTCCCGGCCCGCTGCGTTCAGGCAAGCGATCACCTCGCCCCGCGCAAACGCACCCTGCACGCCGACAATGCCGATGGGCAGCAGGCTCTTGCCGCCCGCGGTCACCTTCTCGACGGCGCCGTCGTCGATCACGACGTGGCCGCGCACCTGCAAGTGATCGGCCATCCACTGCTTGCGTGCTGCCATGCGCGCGGTGCGTGCGATCAGTTGCGTGCCGATCGCTTCACCCGAGGCGAGCCGCGACAGCACGTCGGCTTCGCGGCCGCTGGCTATCACCGTATTCGCCCCGCTGTGCGCGGCGCGCTTGGCGGCGAGAATCTTGGTCAGCATGCCGCCGCGGCCGAGGCTCGAGCCCGCGCCGCCGGCCATCGCCTCCAGGTCGGGCGCGCCGGCATCCGCCTGCTGAACCAGCGTCGCGTTCGGATCTTTCCGCGGATCGGCGGTGAAAAGCCCTTGCTGATCGGTGAGGATGATGAGTGCGTCGCCCTCGATCAGGTTCGCGACGAGCGCGCCGAGCGTGTCGTTGTCGCCGAACTTGATTTCGTCGGTGACGACCGTGTCGTTCTCGTTGATTATCGGCACCACGCCGAGCCGCAAGAGCGTCAGCAGCGTGGAGCGCGCGTTCAGATAGCGCTCGCGGTCCGCGAGGTCGGCATGCGTCAGCAGGATTTGCGCGGTCTGAATGGAATGCTCGGCGAAGCGGCTTTCGTAGACCTGGGCAAGGCCCATTTGACCGACGGCGGCGGCCGCTTGCAATTCGTCGATTTCGCGCGGCCGCTTGGTCCAGCCGAGCCGCTGCATGCCTTCCGCGATCGCGCCGGAGCTCACCAGCACGACTTCCTTACCTTGAGCGCGCAACGCGGCGATCTGCGCAGCCCAGCGGCCGATCGCAGCATGATCGAGGCCTCGGCCGTCGTTCGTGACGAGGCTCGAGCCGACTTTCACTACCAATCGCCGTGAATCTGCGATGACGGAACGCATTGTGCGTGGTCTCCCAAGATGACGCCTGACACGCACCGGCCCCGAAAGGCCGGCGCTCCCGTTGTTTATTCCTGCGGATCGGCGCTGGATTCGCTGGCGGCGGCCGGCGCTTCGGGCTTGTCGCGAAAGCGCACGTCGGCGGCGAGATCTTCGGCCTCAGCCGCGCGCTGAGCTTCCGAATGCGCGGCGATGTAGTCGAACACCGCGTAGCAAAGGCTCTCGCAACCCTGACCGGTCAGCGCCGAGATTTCGAACACCGGACCGTCCCAGCCGAAGCCTTCGAGGAACGCCGACACGCGCGCTTCGCGCTCATCCTCGGGCACCATGTCGAGCTTGTTGAGCACCAGCCAGCGCGGCTTCTGATACAGCTGCTCGTCGTACTTGCGCAGTTCGTTGACGATCGCCCTGGCTTCCGCGACCGGGTCGACGGATTCGTCGAACGGCGCGATGTCGACGATATGCAGCAGCAGACCTGTGCGCTGCAAGTGCCGCAGGAACTGGTGACCGAGCCCCGCGCCTTCAGCCGCGCCTTCGATCAGGCCCGGAATGTCCGCGATCACGAAGCTGCGGCTCGGCCCGACGCGCACCACGCCGAGATTAGGCGCGAGCGTGGTGAACGGATAGTCGGCAATCTTCGGCTTCGCGTTCGATACCGAAGAAATGAACGTCGACTTGCCCGCGTTCGGCATGCCAAGCAGACCGACGTCGGCCAGCACTTTGAGTTCGAGGCGCACCATGCGGCGCTCGCCCGGCTTGCCGTCCGTTTTCTGGCGCGGCGCGCGGTTCGTGCTGGACTTGAAGTGCAGGTTGCCCAAACCGCCGGCACCGCCCTCCGCAATCTTCACGCTCTGATTGTGCTCGGTCAGATCGGCGATCAGTTCGCCGGTTTCCATGTCGGTAATCGTGGTGCCGACCGGCATGCGCAGCGTGATGTCGTCGCCGCCCTTGCCGTAGCAGTCCGCGCCACGGCCGTTTTCGCCGTTGCGCGCCATATGTTTTTTCGCGTAGCGATAGTCGATCAGCGTGTTGATGTTGCGGTCTGCTACCGCAATCACGCTGCCGCCCCGCCCGCCGTCGCCGCCATCGGGGCCGCCGAACGGAACGAACTTCTCGCGGCGCATCGACGCGCTGCCATCCCCTCCGTCGCCGGCGATGACTTCAATCCTCGCTTCGTCAATGAACTTCATGCGTAACTCCGTCCCGTGGTGTACAGCCAGATGGTGCTGCCAGATGTGTTGTTGCCGGATACTGCCTGATACAGCTATTTTGCCGCGCCCGCCGCGCGATGATCAATCGACCGAACGGCATAGGACGACGTCAGAATTCGCGGCGGCAACAGCCGCTACCGCAATAAAAAAAGCCCCGCTAACTTCGCGGGGCCTTTTTCCGGTCCTGAAGCCCGTGCCTGAGCAAGCTCAGACTGCTGCCGGGATCACGTTGACCATATGCTTCTTCGCGGCGCCTTTCGTCGAAAACTTGACGTGGCCGTCCGTCAGCGCGAACAAGGTGTGATCCTTGCCGATACCGACGTTCTCGCCAGCGTGCATGCGCGTGCCACGTTGACGAACGATGATGCCGCCAGCGTTGATAGCCTGACCGCCGTACACTTTCACGCCAAGTCGCTTCGACTCGGAGTCGCGGCCGTTCCGGGACGATCCGCCTGCCTTTTTGTGTGCCATTTGATTTGCTCCTTAACCGGTGCGCTTACGCGTTGATCGCGTCGATGCGCAGTTCGGTATAGTTCTGGCGGTGGCCGCCATGCTTCTGGTAGTGCTTCCGGCGACGCATCTTGAAGATGGTCACTTTCTTGTGACGACCTTGCGACACGACGGTAGCCTTGACGGAAGCCCCACTGACCAGCGGCGCACCGAACTTAATCGATTCGCCTTCGCCCACTGCGAGAACCTGGTCGAGCGTGATTTCAGCGTCAATGTCTGCCGGTATCTGTTCTACTTTAAGTTTTTCGCCGACGGCAACTTTATACTGCTTGCCACCGGTTTTTATGACCGCGTACATTGAGAACCTCACTCTGTGTTCATTTTTTCCACGCACCGCGCGCGGAAACCCGTGATTATACATAGAGTTAGCTGCTCGGTCAAAACTCATTGAGAGCCGCCGCCTGCCGTCCGGGTGACGCGCGGCCCGCCGCCGGGCGCCGCTCCACGCTGCTCTGTGCGCTGCCGTAAGGCGCGGCGCACGGCAGTCCGCGACCCGGAACCACCGCGATTCGCCTTATAATTCGCGGCACTACCCAATTCAGCCATCATGTCGTCGACTGCCACCCCCTCCTCCAACGCCGCCAGCCTGCTCGCTCCGATAGCCGAAGACATGCAGCAGGTGAATCGCGTCATCCGGCACCGTCTTGCGTCCGAGGTGATGCTGATCAATCAGATCTCCGAGTACATCATCAGTGCCGGAGGCAAGCGGCTGCGGCCCGCGCTGCTGCTGCTGGTGGCCGGCGCGCTCGGAGAAACCACGGGGCATCGGCATGAACTGGCGGCGGTCGTGGAATTCATCCACACCGCGACGCTGCTGCATGACGACGTGGTCGACGAATCCGATCTGCGGCGCGGACGCCAGACGGCTAACGCGCTCTTCGGCAACGCGGCGAGCGTGCTCGTCGGCGATTTTCTGTATTCGCGCTCGTTCCAGATGATGGTCGGGGTAGGCAAGATGCGCGTGATGGAGATCCTGGCCGAGGCGACCAACATCATCTCGGAAGGGGAGGTGCTGCAGCTGCTGAACATGCACGACGCCGACGTGGACGAAGCCCGCTACATGCAGGTGATCCGTTACAAAACGGCGAAGCTGTTCGAGGCCGCCGCGCAACTCGGCGCGGTGCTGGCCGGCGCAGACGCGCGCATCGAAGCGGCCGCGGCGGAATTCGGCCGGCGCATCGGCACGGCCTTCCAGATCATGGACGACTGGCTCGACTACACGGGCACCGCCGAGTCCATGGGTAAAAATGCCGGCGACGATTTGCGCGAAGGCAAGCCCACGCTGCCGCTCATCTATCTGATCGAGCGCGGCACGCCCGAGCAATCGGCGCTTGCCCGCGAGGCCATCGAACAAGGCGGCACCGACCGCTTCGACACGATTTTCGAAGCCATCACGCGTTCAGGCGCGCTCGACCACACGCTCGAATGCGCGAAGCAGGAGGCGCAGGCAGCCGCCGCCGCAATTTCTTCGTTCCCGGATTCCATTTACAAAGAAAGCCTGCTAGAATTATGTTCTTACTCGACGGCGAGACAGTCTTAAACGAGACGGAAACGCCGGTTTAGTCTGAATCGAGTTCGCAGTACTTTTCGGGGTGTAGCTTAGCCTGGTAGAGCGCTACGTTCGGGACGTAGAGGCCGGAGGTTCGAATCCTCTCACCCCGACCAGATTTGCCTTGTTAGTTCAAGGCTCGAAAAACCGCCCAGCTTGCTCGGCGGTTTTTTGTTTTTGCGGCGCATGTTTGTCAGAGCCCGCACGCCGCGGCCATGTCGAGCGCAAAGGTGCTGTCTTCACGGCGGCGCCGCGCACGGCTTCGGCAGCCCCCTCTGCTATATTCTCTCCATCCTTTCCCCCTCTATCCTTCGCGACGCGTGGAACAACTTCCCTTATGGGCGCAGATTGGCGCCGTCTTCCTGCTGCTTGTCTGCTCGAGCTTCTTCTCGATTTCCGAAACGGCAATGATGGCGCTCAACCGCCATCGGCTGAAGCATCTCGCTAGCAAAAACGCGCTCGGCGCGAAGACCACGCAGGGTCTGCTGGCGCATACCGATCAACTGCTGAGCGTCGTGCTGATCGGCAACAATCTGTTCAACACGATCATCCCGGTTCTGACGACTTCGATCGCATTGCACACGTTCGGGCGCAACAACCTCGTACTGTCGATCGCAACCGGCATCGTCGCGTTCCTGATCATCGTCTTTGCCGAGATCACGCCGAAGATCGTCGGCGCGACCTTCCCCGAGAAAATCGCGCTGCCCGCCAGTCTGCTGATTGCGCCGATGATGCGCGTCGCCAGACCGCTCGTGTGGTTCGTCAACCTGTTCGCCACCGGCATCTTGCGGGTGCTGCACATCAATACAAAAGGCGCGCGCGACCAGCGCCTGTCCACCGAAGAGTTGCGCACCATCGTGCTCGAGTCCGGCAGCTTCATGCCGACCAAGCACCGCAGCATTCTGCTTAACCTGTTCGACCTCGAAAACATTTCCGTGGACGACGTCATGATCCCGCGCCGCCGCATCGAAGCGCTGGACTTCGACGCGCCGTTCGAACAGATCCTGCATCAGCTCGAAACCTGCTATCACAACAAGCTGATCGTCTATCAGGGCGACATCGACCGCGTGCTCGGCGTACTGCACGTTCGCAAGACGCTCGCGGCTCTGCATAACCAGGAACTGGAGCGCGAGACGCTGCGCGAACTGCTCACCGAGCCTTACTTCGTGCCGACCGGCACGCCCGTGTTCCAGCAGTTGCAGTATTTCCAGGAGAGCCGCCACCGCATTGCGCTCGTCGTCAACGAATACGGCGAACTGCAAGGGCTCGTCACGCCGGAAGACATCATCGAGGAACTGATCGGCGAATTCACTACCTCGATCCCGCGTGGCGCCAGTTCACGCGGCGGCTGGAACGAGCATGGCGAATGCATCGTCGCGGGCAGCATGCCGCTGCGCGAGCTCAACCGCTGGCTGCAACTCACGCTGCCTACTGACGGCCCAAAAACGCTCAATGGCCTGATCCTCGAAATTCTCGAGGACATTCCCGACGGCGACGTGTGCGTGCAGATCCGCGACGTCAAACTCGAAGTCATGCGCAGCGACGATCAGGCGATCCGCACCGTCAAGCTGTTCAAACCGCCGGCGCGCGCAAAGGGCAAGGCACTGCTCGGTTAGCGCATTGCGCGGGCGGTCGTCGGTCGCCTCGCATGCGGACCAACCGCTCGCCTCCTCGCCTGCACACACAGCATCGCACAAGGTCCGAGCGCGCACCATTAGCCGAATGGCCGAGTGTCATTCAGACGCGCCTTGCCGGAAACTGGAGCCGTCGTGTTCTACAGGCGGCGCATCGCCGGCTCCTCATGCAAGCTTCTTTTCAACCCGCCGCATCGCTGCGGCCGTTGCCCGCCGACGGCGCAAACGCGTCGCGCAACAAGCCCAACCCGCTCACCGGCGACTCAGGCGCGGCAACGCTCAACGATCCAGACAACGCCCCCGCCGTGCGTCTCTTGACGGACACGCTACGCGAAGCGAGGCGCCGCAATGCGTCGGATCTGCACATCGAGCCGGCTGAAAACGGCTGGCGGGTGCGCCTGCGTATCGACGGCGTGCTGCACGAAATCTCGCCGCCTCCGGCTCATCTGCGAGACGCGTTCATCACGCGTGTGAAGGTGCTTGCGCGCATGGACATCGC
The DNA here is from genome assembly GCF_046054045.1 of Paraburkholderia sp. RL17-368-BIF-A. Classification (NCBI taxonomy): domain Bacteria; kingdom Pseudomonadati; phylum Pseudomonadota; class Betaproteobacteria; order Burkholderiales; family Burkholderiaceae; genus Paraburkholderia; species Paraburkholderia sp. RL17-368-BIF-A. The sequence continues at coordinate 39,223 of NZ_JARESN010000020.1, read as the reverse complement.
CGAGCGGCGCGTGCCGCAGGACGGCCGGCTGCGTATCGCCACGTCGCCCGGACGGCTCGAGGACTACCGCGTCAACTCGCTGCCCACGCTGTTCGGCGAAAAGCTCGTGTTGCGCAGGCTCGACGCGCTGCCGGCGGATCTTTCGCTCGACTTGCTCGGGCTCGACGCGCAGCAGCGCGATGCCGTCGATGCGGCAATTCGCGCGCCGCACGGTCTCGTGCTCGTCACGGGACCGACAGGCAGCGGCAAGACGCTGTCCTTGTACTGCTTTCTGAACGTGCTCAATAGCGAGGCGCGCAATCTCTGTTCCGTCGAAGATCCGGCGGAAATCCAGCTAGCCGGCATCAATCAGGTCAGCGTGCGCGAGAAGGCTGGGCTGACTTTCGCGGTCGCGTTGCGGGCGTTTTTGCGCCAGGACCCGGATGTGATCATGGTCGGCGAAATACGCGATGAGGAGACCGCCGACGTCGCCGTAAAAGCCGCGCAAACCGGCCACCTGGTGCTGTCCACATTGCACACGAACGACGCGCCGGCCGCCGTCGCGCGCCTGATCGACATCGGCGTCGCGCCGTACAACCTGGCCGCCGCGCTGCGCATGGTGACCGCGCAGCGGCTCGTGCGGCGCCTCTGCACGGCGTGCCGGGCGCCCGCGCCACATTCGGCCGCCGCCCTACGTGCCGCCGGTTTCGCCGACGATCAGCTCGGCGACTGGCAGCCGTATGCGGCCACCGGCTGCGCCGCTTGCCACGGCATCGGCTATCGGGGCCGCGTCGGCGTCCATCAGGTCATGCCGGTGTCCGATGCCATGCGCGATCTGATCGTCGCGCGTGCCGGCAGCCATGAACTCGCGCGGCAGGCGCACGGCGAACGGGTCGGCACGCTGCGCGCCGCCGCGTTGGCTCTGGTGCGCGACGGCACCACGAGCCTCGCCGAAGCGCTTGCGGCAACGGAGCTCGCGTGAGCACCCCGATAACGCGCCGTCCTGCATCGACCGATACGCGCTTCCGATGGCGCGGCGTCGACGTCGACGGCAGCCGCAAAACCGGCGTGCTCATCGCACCTGACGCAGCCACTGCGCGGACACTTCTGAAGCGCGAGAATGTCTTCCTGGCCGACCTGAAGACGGAAGGACCGGCGCCGCGCCCAAAAGCGAATGCCGCCGAAGTCACGCTGTTCACACGCCAGCTTTCCAGCCTGCTGCGCGCCGGCTTGCCGCTCGCGCCCGCGCTCGATCTGCTGGCTCAGCCGCAAAACTCACGCCGTGCGGGCATGCCGCGCATCGTCGGCGCACTGGCACGCGACATCACCGCGGGTCTGCGTTTTTCCGCTGCGTTGCACGAGCACCCGTCGCAGTTCAACGCACTGTATTGCCAACTGGTGGAAGTGGGCGAAGCGGCCGGCGCCTTGCCCGCCGTTCTCGCGCGAATCGCCGACGACCGCGAACGCGCCGCAGCGCAACGCGCAAAAGTGCGCGCCGCGTTGACGTATCCGGTCGCGATTCTGCTGCTTGCTCTTGCAATCACCGCGGCGTTGCTCGTTTGGGTCGTCCCGACCTTCAAACAGATCTTCGACGGCTTCGGCGCCCGGTTGCCCGCGCCCACGCAATTCGTATTGGCGCTGTCGTCCGGCGTCGCGACGTGGAGCGTGCCCGCAATCGCAGTCATCGTCGCCGCATGTTCGGCGGTGACGTTTCTCCTGCGACGTTCGGAAGCGGCGCGCATCCGCTTCGCGCGCCTGTCGTTGAAAATGCCAATCGCCGGCGCGCTGCTCGCGACGCTTTGTGCCGCGCGCTGGAGCCGTGCGCTCGGCACCTTGCTCTCCGCCGGCACGCCGCTCGCCGATGCGTTCGACTCGCTCACGCACGCCACCGGCAATGCATTTTTCGATCGCGCGACCGTCGACATCGCGGTGAGGCTGCGGCGCGGCGAACGGCTTGCCGCGGCCATGCGCGCGGCGCGCTGCTTTCCGCCCGAGGTCGTGCAGCCGATCGCGGTTGCCGAGGAGTCCGGAGCAATCGACACCATGCTGCTCGACGTGGCGTCGCTGGCCGATCGTCAGGTCGACGAAAAAATCGGCACGCTGTCGAGCCTGTGCGAACCGCTCGTCATCATTGTGCTTGGGGCGCTCGTCGGTGGCCTCGTCATCGCGATGTATCTTCCCATTATTCAACTCGGCAACGTGGTGTAGCATCGCAGCCGAATCCATTGTTTATCCATGCAGGCAGCTCATTCACTCGTGCCAGACACCTCATCCAGCCTGCTTTCGGGCCCGCTTTCAAGCCTGCTGCCGGCGCATTTCGCGGCCGGCTCCGGCCAGGCATTCGGCAGCCTGCCCATTGCATTGCAGTTCGCTTTTGCAATCGTGTTCGGTCTCGTGATCGGCAGCTTTCTGAACGTGGTCGTGCATAGAGTGCCCATCATGCTCGAGCGGGCGTGGCGCCTCGAAGTGAGCGAAGCGACGGACGAAGCTCTCGAAGAAGACGGCCTGCCGGCGCGCTATAACCTGTGGGTGCCGCGTAGCGCCTGCCCTCACTGCGGGCACGTGCTGCGCGCGTGGGAGAACGTGCCGGTGCTGAGCTACCTGCTGTTGCGCGGCCGCTGCTCGGCATGCAAGGCGCGCGTGAGCCTGCGTTATCCGCTGCTCGAGTTGGCCAGCGCAGCGCTCGCGGCGCTCGCGCTCGCGCTGTTCGGCCCGACGCTCGCCGCGCTTGCCGCATTCGGGCTGTGTGCGGCGCTGCTGGCAATGAGCGCGATCGACATGGATACGCATCTGCTGCCGGACTCCATGACGTTGCCGCTGCTGTGGGCGGGCATCATCGTCAATTTCAACGGTATGTTCGCGACGCTGCACGATGCGGTGCTGGGCGCGATCTTCGGCTACCTCGTGCTGTGGGCCGTGCATTGGCTGTTCCGGCTGGTGCGAGGTATCGACGGCATGGGTTACGGCGACTTCAAACTGCTCGCCGCGCTCGGCGCGTGGCTCGGCTGGGCCGCGCTGCCGCAGATCGTGCTGGTGGCCGCCGTGGCGGGCGCGGTCGTGGGCCTCGCGGCCACCTGGCGCGGCCGCATGCGCTTCGAAGAACCGCTGCCTTTCGGTCCGTTTCTGGCAGCGGGCGGCGCACTCACGCTGTTCCTCGGCACACCGCTTTATCTGGCTCTCGGAGGCTGAAGCATGTTCGTGGTGGGACTGACTGGCGGCATCGGCAGCGGCAAATCGACGGTGGCCGATCTCTTCGCGGCGCACGGCGTGCCGCTCGTCGACACCGATGTGATCGCGCATCGCATCACCGCGCCGCAAGGCATGGCGATGCCGCAGATCGCCGCGGAGTTCGGCAATGCATTCGTCGCCGCCGATGGCTCGCTCGACCGCGCGCGCATGCGCGCACTCGTCTTCAGCGACGACGCGGCGCGCAAGCGCCTCGAGAACATCACGCACCCTTTGATTCGCGCCGAGACCGAACGCGAACAACGCGAGGCGAAGGGGCCGTATGTGATCGTCGTGGTCCCGCTGCTCGTCGAGTCGGGAAGCTGGAAAAACCGCGTGAATCGCGTGCTCGCCGTGGACTGCAGCGTGGAGACGCAAATCGCGCGCGTGATGAGCCGCAACGGTTTCAGCCGCGATCAGGTGCTTGCGATCATCGCGCGCCAGGCAACGCGCGAAGCGCGCCTCGCCGCCGCCGACGACGTGATCGTGAACGACGACGCGCCGCTTGCCGCGTTGGCGGCGCAAGTCGACGCGCAGCATCGCGCGTACCTTGCGCTCGTGGGAGCGTAAGCGGCACAGAAGTCAGCGGCGCAGCGCGAGCGTCTGCACGCATGCCGCGGGCATCTCGCTTTGACGACAAAACCGCACGCCGATGCCTGACGTCAGCCGTTGGCGCGAATCGTTGAACTTCGGCACAGTCTGCATGCCGAAGCAGTTGAAAACCGCCGAAAACGCGCAGAAAAGTTTGCACAGACGCGCACAAAAAGCGCGCGATTGCTAGGGTAGTCCCACGGCATTAGAATGTCCTGCATTCCCGTCACCGACCACGCCCGAGGCGAGCCCGCTTGATCCTTTACGAGTACCCCTTCAACGAGCGAATCCGGACGCTATTGCGCCTCGAAGATCTGTTCGAGCGCTTCACGTTCTTTCTGACGCAGCAAGACGCCAGGGAACACCACGTCGCACTGACTACGCTGTTCGAAATCTCCGAGGTAGCGGGTCGCGCGGATCTCAAGTCGGATCTGATGAAGGAACTCGAGCGGCAGCGGCAAACGCTCGCGCCGTTTCGCGGCAATCCGGGAATCGAGCAGAGCGCGCTTGAAGCCGTGCTCGGCGAAATCGAGCAGACGTTGGCGGGGCTTTCGCAGATGCAGGGCAAGACCGGCCAGCATCTTGCAGAGAACGAATGGCTTGCGAGCATCCGCAGCCGCGCGATCATTCCGGGCGGCACCTGCAAGTTCGATCTGCCGTCGTACTATGCGTGGCAGCAGCTTCATCCGGATCAGCGCCGTCAGGACATCGCGAAATGGGTCATGCCGCTGCTGCCGCTGCGCGACGCCGCCACGATCGTGCTGAGGCTTGCACGCGAGTCCGGCCAGGCGTCGAAGGTCATGGCGATGGCGGGCAGCTATCAGCAAATGCTGTCGGGCCGCTCGTATCAGTTGATGCAGGTACGCGTGGCGCCCGAATTGCGTGTGATTCCCGAGGCCAGCGCGAACAAGTACATGCTGTGGGTGCGCTTCACGGTGCAGGACGGCGACTTGCGTCCGCGCGCGGTGGACGTCGACGTGCCCTTTCAACTCACGCTTTGCAGCCTGTAAGCCCCGTGCGTTCCGACTGTCGGACAGATTCGGATACACAGACATACAGCAGGCGCCCGCAGCCAGCCGCGCCTTTAAAGCGGCGGGAAATGCCCTTATATTCGTTACTGTTCAAATTGCACTAGTTGCCTGACCGTATGCCAACCGTCGTCAAATGCCCCACTTGCGGAAAGGACGTCCGCTGGACACCTGAAAGCCGGTTTCGCCCATTCTGCTCCGAGCGCTGCAAGCAGATGGATCTAGGCGCCTGGGCCGCCGAGAAGTACAAGATCGGCGGGACCGATCAGGAAGCGTCGTCGGACGAGACGCCTGACGGGGACTACAACCCGCATTGACCGGTACGGTACGGCACGGCGCGCCCCGTTCGCGCCGCACCTGAGCGCGAGTGCCCGCAACCGCGCCGTTTCCTTTCCCGATTACTGTTTCTCCGCCGCGAGCCATTCCAGCACTGGAATGGTGGCGGGCAACAGCGGCGACACGTCGGCGGGCAACGCCTGCCAGACAAACGCCTGACCTTCGCGGCCATGCGGCTCGCCCGTCCACTGCGTCACCTTGCAGAAAAAGAGCCGCACGTAGGCGTGCGGATAGTCGTGTTCGAGCGTATGCCAGAGGTGACAAGCCTTTACGTCGATGCCGAGTTCCTCGTGCAACTCGCGCGCGAGCGCCGCCTCGACCGATTCGCCCGCCTCGAGCTTGCCACCCGGAAACTCCCAGTAGCCTTCGTACGGCTTACCGGCCGGACGTTGCGCGAGCAGATAGCGCCCGTCCGGCTGCACCAGCACGCCGACGGCAACCTCTGTGACCGGGCGGCCCGCTGCGTTTGTCAGAGCGTCGCTCATGCCTGAGCTTTCCGGCCGGACCAGTCGCGCGCGAACTGCCACGCCACACGCCCCGAACGCGACCCGCGCTCCAGCGCCCACACCAGCGCATCGCCGCGCGCCGCCTCGACTTCGGCGTCGTTGCAGCCGAAATGCCGCAGCCAATGCGCGATGATCGACAGGTAGTCGTCCTGCTTGAACGGATAAAAGCTGACCCACAGCCCGAAACGTTCTGACAGTGAGATCTTTTCTTCGACAAGCTCGCCCGGATGAATCTCACCATCGGACGTGTGCTTGTAGGTCTCGTTGTCGCTCATGTACTCGGGCAGCAGATGGCGGCGGTTCGACGTCGCGTAAATCAGCACGTTGTCCGATTGCGCGGCGACCGAGCCGTCGAGCGCGACTTTCAGCGCCTTGTAGCCCGACTCGCCGTCTTCGAACGAGAGGTCGTCGCAGAACACGACAAAGCGTTCCGGCCGTTTCGCGATCAGATCGACGATGTCGCCCAGGTCGTGCAGGTCGTCCTTGTCGACTTCAATGAGACGCAGGCCGTCTTTCGCGTACGCGTTCAGGCACGCCTTGATCAGCGACGACTTGCCGGTGCCGCGCGCGCCCGTCAGCAGCACGTTATTCGCGGGCAGCTTGTGGACGAATTGACGCGTGTTCTGCTCGATGAGCGCTTTCTGGCGATCGATGTTTTGCAGATCGTCGAGCGTGATGTCGGAGATGGCCGGCACCGGCTGCAGATAGCCGCGCCCCTGGCGCTTGCGCCAACGAAACGCCACCGCCGCCGACCAGTCGATTTCAGGCGCGGCGGGCGGAAGCATCGCTTCGAGGCGGACGAGCACGGCTTCGGCCCGTGTCAGAAACTGTTCGAGTTTGTCCATGACAATGAGTGAGCGGCCCGAGGCCGCGTGATGAACCGGATTACGAGCGGTAGTCGGCGTTGATGCTGACGTAGTCGTGCGACAGATCGCAAGTCCAGATCGTGGCTTGCGCATTGCCGCGACCGAGCACGACGCGAATGCCGATCTCGCTCTTTTTCATGACGCGCTGGCCGTCTTCTTCACGGTACGCCGGATTGCGGCCGCCGGCAGTCGCGACCAGCACGTCGTCCAGATACAGATCGATCTTGCCGACGTCGAGATCGTCGATGCCGGCATAGCCGATGGCCGCCAGGATGCGGCCGAGGTTCGGGTCCGATGCGTAGAAAGCCGTCTTCACGAGCGGCGAATGGCCGATCGCATACGCGATCTGGCGGCATTCGCCGACGCTCGAACCGCCTTCCACCTGGACCGTCATGAATTTGGTCGCGCCTTCGCCGTCGCGCACGATCAATTGCGCGAGCGTCTGCGCGACTTCGGTCACCGCGTCGCGCAACGCTGCATAAGCGGGCGAGTCGGTGGACGTGATCGCCGGCAGGCTGGATTTGCCCGACGCGATCAGGATGAATGAATCGTTGGTCGACGTGTCGCCGTCGATCGTAATGCAGTTGAACGAGCGATCCGCCACGTGCTTGACCAGCGCGTCGAGCACCGGCTGCGCGAGCGCCGCGTCGAACGCGAGGAAGCCGAGCATGGTCGCCATGTTCGGCTTGATCATGCCCGCGCCCTTGCTGATGCCGGTCAGCGTGACGGTGTGGCCGTCGATCGTGACCTGGCGCGAGGTGGCTTTCGGCAGCGTGTCGGTGGTCATGATCGCCTGCGCGGCGTCGTACCAGTTGGCTTCCTTGCGATTGGCCAGCGCGGCAGGCAAACCGGCCTTCAACCGATCGACCGGCAGCGGTTCCAGAATCACGCCGGTCGAAAACGGCAGCACCTGTTCCGGCGCGATGTCCGCGAGGCGGGCGAGTTCCGCGCAGGTTTCGCGCGCATGCGCGAGGCCCGGTTCGCCGGTGCCCGCGTTCGCGTTGCCGGTGTTGATCACGAGCGCGCGAATCGGCTTGCCGCCGGCGCGCACGCGCTCGAGATTCTCGCGGCACACGGTGACCGGCGCCGCGCAGAAACGGTTCTGCGTGAACACGCCGCCTACCGTCGCGCCTTCGTCGACGGAAATGACCAGCACGTCCTTGCGGTTCGGCTTGCGAATGTTCGCCTCCGCCCAGCCGAGCGTGACGCCGGCGACGGGATGCAGTTGAGCGGGATCGATCGAGGGGAAATTGACAGCCATGGTCGCGACCTGTCGAAGAAAATGCCGGCGGGCGCCGGCATCGAGGAAAACGGAACTGGTGGCTCGGGCAAGATGCCGGAGCACCGCGAAATCAACCACAACATACTGGCAAAGCGACGCGGCGCGCTCAGAGGCGCGCCGCTTTCGGCATTATGCGATCTTGCCGTGACACTGCTTGTACTTCTTGCCGCTGCCGCACGGGCACGGATCGTTGCGGCCGACCTTCGGCACGCCGTCCGCGCCGACAGCCGAGGCCGCTTGCGACGACGACGCGTGGCTCATTGCGTCGCCGATCATCGCGGCAGTCGCGGCTTCCACGGCGGCGGGCGCCGCAGCCGACGCTTCGGCGAATTCCGCATGACGGAACTCGACGTTCTCCAGATGGCCGCCCTGCTCTTCCATCTGTTCGGCCGCTTGTTCGAGCTGCTCCGGCGACTGGATCTGCACGTTCATCACGATGCGGGTGACTTCGAGCTTGACCGCGTCGAGCATCGCGGCGAACAGTTCGAACGCCTCGCGCTTGTATTCCTGCTTCGGGTTCTTCTGCGCATAGCCACGCAGATGGATGCCCTGGCGCAAGTGGTCCAACGCCGCCAGATGTTCGCGCCAGCTACGGTCGAGCGTTTGCAGCATGATCGAGCGCTCGAACGCGCTGAACGATTCGCGGCCGACCAGTTCGACCTTCGCCTCGTATGCTTCGTCCGCGGCAGCCTCCACCGCTTCGAGAATCTCGTCCGACGTGATCGAGTTCGACTCGTTGATCATTTCCTGGATCGCGAGGTCGAGCTGCCATTCGTTGCGCAGCACTTCCTCGAGTTCCGGCACGTCCCACTGTTCTTCAATGCTGCCCGCCGGCACGAACTGGTGAACGATGTCCGCAATCACGCCATGACGCATTGCGCCGATGGTTTCCGTGATGTCGTTTGCCTCGAGCAGTTCGTTGCGCTGCTGGTAGATGACCTTGCGCTGATCGTTCGAGACGTCGTCGTATTCGAGCAGTTGCTTACGAATATCGAAGTTGCGCGCCTCGACCTTGCGCTGCGCCGATTCGATGGAGCGCGACACGATGCCCGCTTCGATCGCCTCGCCTTCCGGCATTTTCAGGCGGTCCATGATCGCGCGCACGCGGTCGCCCGCGAAAATGCGCAGCAGCGGATCTTCCAGCGACAGATAGAAGCGCGACGAACCCGGATCGCCCTGACGGCCCGCACGGCCGCGCAGCTGATTGTCGATCCGGCGCGATTCATGACGCTCTGTGCCGATGATGTGCAAACCGCCCGCGGCCTTGACCTGATCGTGCAGCGCCTGCCATTCGTCGTGCAGCTTCTGGATGCGGCGGCGCTTTTCGTCCTCGGGAATCGTTTCGTCCAGTTCGATGAACGACGCCTGCTTTTCCGCGTTGCCGCCGAGCACGATGTCAGTGCCGCGACCGGCCATGTTCGTGGCGATCGTGATGCGCTTCGGACGGCCCGCTTCGGCGACGATCTCCGCTTCGCGCGCGTGCTGCTTCGCGTTCAGCACTTCGTGCGGGAGACCGGCCTGCTTCAGCAGATGCGACAGCAGCTCGGAGTTTTCAATCGACGTCGTGCCAACCAGCACCGGCTGCCCGCGCTCATAGCAATCGCGGATGTCGCGGATCACCGCGTCGTAGCGTTCCTTCGCGGTCTTGTAAATCTGGTCCTGCTTGTCGATCCGCTTGGGCGGACGATTGGTCGGAACGACGACCGTTTCGAGACCATAGATCTCGTTGAATTCGTAGGCTTCCGTGTCCGCCGTGCCGGTCATGCCGGCGAGCTTGGCGTACATGCGGAAGTAGTTCTGGAACGTGATGGAAGCGAGCGTCTGGTTCTCGCTCTGAATCTTCACGTGCTCCTTCGCCTCGACAGCCTGGTGCAACCCGTCCGACCAGCGGCGGCCCGCCATCAGACGGCCGGTGAATTCGTCGACGATGATCACTTCGCCGTTTTGCACCACGTAATGCTGGTCTTTGTAGAACAGCGTGTGTGCGCGCAGCGCGGCGTACACGTGGTGCATCAGCGTGATGTTTTGCGGCGCGTAGAGGCTTTCGCCCTCGCCGATCAAGCCCCATTCGGCGAGCAGGCGCTCGGCCTTTTCGTGGCCCGATTCCGTCAGGAAGACCTGGCGGCCTTTTTCATCGAGCGTATAGTCGCCCGGCTTTTCGACGCCGGTGCCGTCAGCCTTCTCTTCGCCGATCTGGCGCTCGAGCAGCGGCGGCAGCGCGTTCATGCGCACGTAGAGTTCGGTGTGGTCTTCGGCCTGGCCCGAGATGATCAGCGGCGTACGGGCTTCGTCGATCAGGATCGAGTCCACTTCGTCGACGACGGCGAAGTTCAGCCCCCGCTGCACGCGCGCTTCGGGCTCGTACACCATGTTGTCGCGCAGGTAGTCGAAGCCGAACTCGTTGTTCGTGCCGTACGTAATGTCGGCGGCGTACGCTTGCTGCTTCGCGTCGTGATCCATCTGCGACAGATTGATGCCGACGGACAGCCCGAGGAAGTTGTAGAGGCGCGCCATCCACTCGGCGTCGCGCTGGGCAAGGTAGTCGTTCACCGTGACGACGTGAACGCCGCGGCCCGACAGCGCGTTCAGGTAGACCGGCAGCGTGGCGACGAGCGTTTTACCCTCGCCGGTGCGCATTTCGCCGATCTTGCCGTAGTGCAGGACCATGCCGCCGATCAGCTGCACGTCGAAGTGGCGCATTTTCAGCACGCGCTTGCTCGCCTCGCGGCAGACCGCGAAGGCTTCCGGCAGCAGCTTGTCGAGCGACTCGCCGCTCGCGATGCGCTGGCGGAACTCGTCCGTTTTGGCGCGCAGTTGATCGTCCGTCAATTGCTCGATCTGCGGCTCGAGCGCATTGATCGCCGCGACGGTCTTTTGATATTGCTTGACTAGCCGCTGGTTGCGGCTGCCAAAAATCTTCTGTAGAAAACCGGTGGTCATCGGATCGGTGTCTGCGTCGCGGCTTCGGCTGGTCGCGGCGTGCGGTTAAAAGCACGCGCGCTCCGGGGTCGGAATGGCCTCGGCGGCTTAGTCCAAGAGTGAATTCGAATCGGGCATTTTAGCACGCGCCCCCGCCCGCGCCTGTGTCCGCGGCGCGACGTCGGCGGGGCAGCAACGCCCGTCGCGCGGAGCTTCGGCGGCGTGCATACGGGCGCGTCGCGGGGCATCTCGCACGGTACAATCGCGACGTGTGCGCACATCGGGTGCGAACGCGCCCTCACTGTCAAACATGAGCCGTTTTCCTTCCTTTTCAAGGCCGCCGCCCAAGCAGTTCAACGTGCGCCGGCCGCAGCCGGTCGCCGAGGTGCTCAGGCGCACCGACGCGTTTGCCGCGCTGCGCGCGGGCGTCGAGCAGATCGCCGCGCTCGAGAAGGACTTGCGCGAGCTGCTGCCCGATTATCTGGGATCGAGCGTGGAGCCGGGCTTCATCAAGGAAGGCGTGCTGTCGCTGTTCGCCGCGCATAACGCGCTGGCGGCGCGGCTGCGCCATCTCGAACCGCGACTGCTGTCGGATTTGCAGCAGCGCGGCTGGCCGGTCAATGCGCTGCGCATTCGGGTGCGGCCGCAGCCCGTCAAGGAGCCGCCGCAGCCCAAGCAGGCGCGCATGACGCCGGCCGGCGCCGATGCGCTGCATGCGTTGAGCGAATCGCTCGCGCCGTCGCCTCTACGCGAAGCGTTGGCGAAGATGGCGGCGCGGCATCGGAGAAATCGTTGAGCAAAAAAATAAGCGGCTCGTGTGAGCCGCTTATTTTTCGTACGCCCGCTTCGGAAGTTTCACCGAAGACTTGACGCGAATTCCCTACGCAAAAGCCGTCTGCGTCTCGTATGCGAAGCCGCGCGGCGCCTTTTGCGTGTCGTCGAACGTGACGATCTCGTACGAATCTTCGTGCGCCAGCAGTTCGCGCAGCAGCGCGTTGTTCAGGCCGTGGCCCGACTTGTACGCGTTGTACGAAGCCAGCAACGGATGCCCGATCACGTACAGATCGCCGATCGCGTCGAGCATCTTGTGCTTCACGAACTCGTCGTCGTAACGCAGGCCATCGTTATTCAGAATGCGGTACTCGTCGAGCACGATCGCGTTGTCCATGCTGCCGCCGCGCGCGAGGCCCAATTCGCGCATCATCTCGACTTCATGCGCGAAGCCGAACGTGCGGGCGCGCGCGATTTCGCGCACATATGACGTATTGGCGAAATCGACTTCCAGCGCCTGACCGGTTTTATCCACGGCCGGGTGGCGGAAATCAATCGTGAATTTGAGCTTGAAACCGAAATACGGATCAAGGCGAGCGAATTTGTCGCCGTCGCGAATCTCGACCGGCTTCGTCACCTTGATGAATTTCTTCGGCGCGTTCTGTTCTTCAATTCCCGCGGATTGAATCAGAAACACGAATGAGCCGGCACTGCCGTCCATGATCGGGATTTCTTCCGCGGTCACGTCGACATACAGATTGTCGATGCCGAGACCGGCGCAGGCGGACATCAAATGCTCGATAGTCGACACGCGCGCGCCGTCTTTCTGCAATACGGAAGCGAGACGTGTATCGCCAATCGCCATTGCCGACGCAGGAATGTCCACCGGCGTGGGCAAATCCACGCGCGAAAAGACAATGCCCGTGTCCGGCGCTGCGGGACGGAGCGTCAGGTCGACCTTACGGCCGGAGTGCAAGCCGATGCCGACCGTCTTGACGATTGATTTGATAGTGCGCTGCTTCAACATGGTCATCTTTTGCTCGATTGAAAATCCCAATCGGGACTTTTTATTCCATAGCGCGAATTATACTCCATAACCCTAAGCAGCGTCTTCGCGCGGAAAGTATCAATCTGTTTCGCTGCATTACCCGTCTTTTTCAACGGGCGCCCGTGAGGGAAAGCGTGACGGGCCGACGTCCGGAACGGAGGCGTTTCCGGTCGTCGGCCCGCGTAACGGCCTGTCACAAAGCGTCGTCGCAACCGTTGCCATTGCGCCACGCGGATAACCGCGTGCGAAGGCGAAGGCGCCGACGCGCTGATAACTAGCTCAACGTTGCGAGAATACTCCCTGCATCGCTTACTTCGAATTTGCCGGCAGCCTCGACGTTCAACGTCTTGACCACGCCGTCGTCGACAACCATCGCGTAGCGCTGGGAACGGATTCCCATGCCGCGCGCCGACAAATCCTGCTCGAGACCAAGCGCTCGTGTGAAAGCCGCACTGCCGTCCGCCATCATGCGCACCTTGCCCGAGGCATGCAGATCGCGTCCCCACGCGCCCATTACGAACGCGTCGTTCACGGACACACACCAGATTTCGTCGATGCCGGCCGCGCGCAACTGCTCAGCGTGTTCGACGTAACCCGGCACATGTTTGGCAGAACAGGTCGGCGTGAACGCGCCAGGCAATCCGAAGATCACCACGCGCTTGCCCGCCGTCTGCTCGCGCACGTCGAAGCTGTTAGGCCCGATCGTGCAGCCCGCGCGCTCGTCTTCGACATACTCGAAGAGCGTTGCGTCGGGCAGCTTGTCACCTGCTTGAATCATTGCTCAGTCCTTTGCATCGATGCGAAGCATCGCCCGCACGTTATCGTGTCGCAGTGAATCGGCGACAGTTGCCCAAACCACTTCGTTTTCCGAAGAGGGCACTTGTCCTTGCCGCGAATCCGACGATACGCGGCTTGTTAGCCGTTCACCCGCCACGCTCGTGCATTCGTCCGCCAACGCCGGAAACTAAAACGGCGCGGACAGCGAAAGCCTCCCGTGCGCTCAGTCCGCCTGCTTGCGCAGGAATGCCGGAATGTCGTACGTGTCGACGCCCTTTTCCTGCAGCGCCTGCACGTGCGAAGCCGCGGTGTCGCGCGACGTGCGCCATACAGCCGGCGTGTCGAGCGCGCCGTAGTCCGCCGTGCTGGCGTGCGACGGCGTTGCGTACGAGCCGTGTTGTGCGGCGATCGGCTGGTTGTCGGTGCCGGTGCGCAGCAGCGTCATCGGTGCCGATTGCTGCTTCTTCGCTGCACGGCCAAGACCCGTTGCCACGACCGTCACGCGCAGCGCGTCGCCCATTGCATCGTCGTACACCGCGCCGAAAATCACCGTTGCGTCTTCCGCCGCGTAGCTCTTGATCGTGTTCATTACTTCGCGCGTTTCCGACAGACGCAGCGAACGGCTCGACGTGATGTTGACCAGCACGCCACGCGCGCCCGACAGATCGACGCCTTCCAGCAGCGGGCTTGCAACAGCCTGCTCGGCAGCGAGACGCGCGCGATCGACGCCGGCAACGGTCGCCGTGCCCATCATCGCCTTGCCCTGCTCGCCCATCACCGTCTTCACGTCTTCAAAGTCGACGTTCACCAGACCGTCGACGTTGATGATTTCCGCGATGCCGGCAACTGCGTTGTTCAGAACGTCGTCTGCGCACTGGAAGCACTTGTCCATCTCGGCGTCGTCGCCCATCACCTCGAACAGCTTGTCGTTCAGAACGACGATCAGCGAGTCGACGTGATCCTCCAGTTGCTGCGAACCGGCTTCTGCCACACGCATGCGCTTGCCGCCTTCGAACTCGAACGGCTTGCTGACCACGCCAACAGTCAAGATACCCATCTCTTTCGCGATCTGCGCGACCACGGGTGCTGCGCCCGTGCCCGTGCCGCCGCCCATGCCGGCCGTGATGAAGACCATGTGCGCGCCGCGCAATGCGTCGGCGATGCGCTCACGTGCTTCTTCCGCTGCGGCGCGGCCCATTTCCGGCTTGGCGCCGGCGCCCAGACCCGTGTTGCCCAACTGGATCACCGCGGTGGCGCGCGAACGCGACAAAGCCTGCGCGTCCGTGTTCATCACGATGAAGTCGACGCCTTGCACGCCTTTGTTGATCATGTGCTGAACAGCATTGCCGCCAGCGCCACCTACTCCGACCACCTTGATGATGGTGCCGTTCGTTTCGGTTTCCAGCATTTGGAAATCCATGATGCCTCCGTCAAGATAAAAAATTGCAGCCACTCGGCCGTTATTCGGCAGGAGATCGGGCAACCTCCTGTCGCGCGCCAGCCGCCGGCACCAGCGCGTATTTTGAAAACGAATGCGTTAGAAGTTGCCGAGGAACCAGTCCTTCATGCGCGTGAACACCTGTCCCATGGAACCGGATTGCACCGCGACCTTGCGGCCGCGCATGCGTTGCGAGCGTCCTTCGACGAGCAGACCCATCGCCGTCGAATAACGCGGATTGCGCACGACGTCGGCGAGACCGCCCGCGTATTCCGGCACGCCGATACGCACCGGCTTCAGGAAAATGTCTTCACCCAGTTCGACCATGCCGAGCATCATCGACGCGCCGCCGGTCAGCACCACGCCGGAGCTCAGCAGTTCCTCGTAACCCGACTCGCGCACCACCTGCTGCACGAGCGAAAACAGTTCTTCGACACGCGGCTCGATCACCGCCGCCAGCGCCTGGCGCGACAGCGTGCGCGGACCGCGCTCGCCGAGACCCGGCACTTCGATCATTTCGTCCGGATCGGCCAGCGCCTGCTTCGCGATGCCGTAATCCACCTTGATGTCTTCCGCGTCCGGCGTCGGCGTGCGCAAGGCCATGGCGATGTCGCTCGTGATCTGGTCGCCGGCAATCGGAATCACAGCCGTATGACGGATCGCGCCTTCGCTGAAAATCGCAATGTCCGTCGTGCCGCCGCCGATATCGACCAGCACCACGCCCAGTTCCTTCTCGTCTTCCGTCAGTACCGCGAGCGACGACGCGAGCGGCTGCAGAATCAGATCGTTCACTTCGAGGCCGCAGCGGCGCACGCACTTCACGATGTTCTGCGCCGCGCTCACCGCGCCCGTGACGATATGCACCTTCACTTCGAGGCGAATGCCGCTCATGCCGATCGGCTCGCGCACATCTTCCTGACCGTCGATGATGAATTCCTGCGTGAGGATATGCAGCACCTGCTGGTCGGTCGGAATGTTGATCGCCTTCGCCGTTTCGATCACGCGCGCCACATCGGCCTGCGTGACTTCCTTCTCCTTGATCGCCA
Source organism: Paraburkholderia sp. RL17-368-BIF-A (assembly GCF_046054045.1). Taxonomy (NCBI): domain Bacteria; kingdom Pseudomonadati; phylum Pseudomonadota; class Betaproteobacteria; order Burkholderiales; family Burkholderiaceae; genus Paraburkholderia; species Paraburkholderia sp. RL17-368-BIF-A. The sequence continues at coordinate 23,411 of NZ_JARESN010000020.1, read as the reverse complement.
CCATGCCGCTCGAATTGAAGCTGCGAATGTGGCTGCCGGCGATGCCGGTGAAAACGTTGGTGATCTTGCAGTCGGCCATCAGTTCGGCTTCTTCGAGCGCACGTTGAATGGACTGCACAGTGGCTTCGATGTTCACCACCACGCCTTTCTTGAGCCCCTTCGATTCGCTCTGGCCGAGGCCGATCACCTCGTAGTGACCTTCGCCCTTCAATTCGGCGACGATGGCCACCACCTTCGACGTCCCGATGTCGAGGGCGACCAGCAGATCTTTATAGTCTTTACTCATAGCGTGCTCATTGCGTGTGATGTCCGTTTACTTCTTGCCCTTGTCGGGTTCGCTGATAAAGCGCATGCCAGCGGCACGAATCGCGAAACCGTTCGGATAGCGCAAGTCCGCATACTCGATATCCTTCCCCCAACGTTGCGTCACGGCGTTCCAGGCCGCCGTCAGGCGCTTGCTCCGATCGAGCAGCGTGTCCTGATTGCGCTCGCGTCCCAACTCCACCTGCGTTCCGTTCGACAGCTTCACCGTCCACGCGTAACGCGGCGACAGCGTGACTTCTTCCGGCGTGGCGCCCAGCGGCGCGAACCACTTCTGAAAGTCGTGATAACGCGCGACCACTTCTTTCGCCGTGCCGTCCGGGCCGTCGAACGCGGGAAGCTCCTGTTCGAGCTCGCCCTGATTCGCGGTGAACAGCTCGCCGTCGACGCTCACCAGTTGATCGCTGCCCCACGTGCCAAGCGGTTTGTACTCTTCGAGCGTGACAGCCAGCGCATTCGGCCAGACCCGCCGCACGCTCGCGTGACGCACCCACGGCATCTGCTCGAACGCCTGACGTGCGACGTCGAGATCCACCGTAAAAAAGTTGCCCTTCAAACGACCTACCACGCCCGCGCGCACCGTCGGCGAATTGATGTGCTCCGTATCGCCGTCGATCTGAATCTCGCGCAGCGCGAAATTCGGACGCTGGATCATCCAGTAAGCGCCAGCCGCCAGCAGCACGAGCACCAGCAACGCATGCAATGCGCTGGCGGCGAGATTGAGCTGGCGAACGTTGTTCCACATGGTGTTGCTTTCGGGTTGCCCCGCGTAGTCCTGATCAATCCTTCAAGGTCAGCGCCAACACGCCGACCACCAGTTCCTGATAGCTGATGCCCACCGCGCGCGCCGCCTTCGGCGGCAGCGAGTGATCGGTCATGCCGGGCGCCGTGTTCACTTCGAGGAAGTACGGGTTGCCGTCCGCGTCGAGCATGAAATCGGCGCGGCCCCAGTCGGTGCAGCCGAGCACGTCGAACGCGCGGCGCGCCAGCACTTTCATGCGCGTCTCTTCGGCGGGCGTGAGGCCGCACGGAATCAGATACTGCGTGTCGTTCGCGATGTACTTCGCGTGGTAGTCGTAGAACTCGCCGGCCGGTACGATGCGGATCACCGGCAGGTCCAGATCGCCTGCGATGCACGCGGTGTATTCGCCGCCGCCTTCGATGCTCTTCTCGACCACCACGATCCTGTCGTACTTCACCGCTTCGACGAGCGCCGCAGGCAACGCGTCCGCGCTCTTCACCTTGATGACCGCGACGCTCGACCCTTCGCTCGCCGGCTTCACGAAGAGCGGCAAGCCGAGCTTCGCGACGATCTCCTGCGCGCGCGCTTCGTAGTCGTCGCCGCGCAGCACGGCTTCGAACGGCGGCGTCGGAATGCCGAGCTGCTGCCACACGAGCTTGGTGCGGAATTTGTCGAGCCCGAGCGCCGAGCCGAGCACGCCGCTGCCCGTGTACTTGATGCCGTAAAAATCGAGCGCGCCCTGAATCTGGCCGTTTTCGCCGTAGCCGCCATGCAGCGCATTGAAGGCGCGCACGAAGCCTTCGTCCTTCAACGCGGCGAGCGGACGCTCGGCCGGATCGAACGGATGCGCGTCGATGCCGGCGTCGCGCAGACCTTGCAGCACGAGGCGCCCGGAATTGAGCGACACTTCGCGCTCGGCCGAATTGCCGCCGAGCAGCACGGCCACCTTGCCAAATTTTTTCGGGTCGATACTGCTCATCTCACACCTTCGTTTCCTGAGCGAGGCGACCCGGCACACCGCCGATCGAACCCGCGCCCATCGTGATCACCACATCGCCGTCGCGCACCAATGCTGCGAGCGCGTCCGGCACTTCATCCACCGTATCGACAAACACCGGCTCGACCTTGCCCGCGACGCGCAACGCGCGCGCGAGCGCCCGACCGTCCGCGGCGACGATGGGCGCTTCGCCGGCCGAATACACTTCGGTCAGCACGAGCGCATCGACCGTCGACAGAACCTTGACGAAATCTTCAAAGCAATCGCGCGTGCGCGTGAAGCGATGCGGCTGGAACGCGAGCACGAGACGCCGCCCCGGAAATGCGCCGCGCGCCGCCGCGACCGTTGCCGCCATTTCGACCGGATGATGTCCGTAGTCGTCGACCAGCGTGTACGCCCCGCGCGGCTCGCCGTCGCTTACGACCGGCACTTCGCCGTAGCGCTGAAAGCGCCGGCCCACGCCGTTGAAATCCGCCAGCGCTCGCTGGATATCGGCATCTTTCACTTCAAGTTCAGTCGCAATCGCGATCGCGGCCAACGCGTTCTGCACGTTGTGCTCGCCCGGCAGGTTCAACACGATGTCGAGCGGCGCCGCGTCTTCGCGCATCGCGGTGAAATGCATCTTGCCGTCGCGCGCTTCGACGTTGACCGCGCGCACTTGCGCGTCCGGCGCGAGGCCGTAACGGATGATCGGCTTCGACACGAACGGCAGAATCTCCTTCACGTTCGGATCGTCGACGCACAACACCGCGATGCCATAGAACGGCAGACGGTGCGTGAATTCGATGAACGCCTGCTTGAGTCGCGCGAAGTCGTGGCCGTAGGTGTCCATGTGATCGGCGTCGATGTTCGTGATGACTTCGATCACCGGAAAGAGATTCAGGAACGACGCGTCCGATTCGTCCGCTTCGGCGACGATAAAGTCGCCCGTGCCGAGCCGCGCGTTCGCGCCCGCGCTGATCAACCGTCCGCCGATCACGAAGGTCGGATCGAGCCCGCCCGCAGCGAGCACGCTTGCGACCAGCGACGTGGTCGTGGTCTTGCCGTGCGTGCCGGCAATCGCAATGCCCTGTTTCAGGCGCATCAGTTCCGCGAGCATGACCGCGCGCGGCACGATCGGAATACGTCGATGACGCGCGGCCAGCACTTCCGGGTTGTCGCTGCGCACCGCGGTCGAGACGACCACCGCGTTCGCGCCTTCGATGTTCTCCGCCGCGTGACCGATTGCGATACGCGCGCCGAGTGCGGCCAGGCGATCCGTGACAGCGTTGCTCGAGAGGTCCGAGCCGCTCACCTGATAGCCGAGATTGAGCAGCACCTCCGCGATGCCGCTCATGCCGACACCGCCGATGCCGACAAAGTGAATATGTTTGACGATGTGTTTCATTGCTTTCCTTCTGGGCTCGCGCCCGAAATCGAACCCGCCACGCTCGCGCAAATCTGCGCGACCTGTTCAGTGGCGTCGGGTTTCGCGAGCGAGCGCGAACGCTCCGCCATCTCCGCGAGACTTTCCCGCGTCTGGCTGCGCAACCAGCCGGCGAGTTTTTCCGCCGACAGATCGCGTTGCTGCACGACCAGCGCCGCGCCGTTGTCGGCGAGAAACGCTGCATTAGTGGTTTGGTGATCGTCCACCGCATACGGGAACGGCACGAACAACGCGGCCACACCTACCGCTGAAATCTCCGACACGGTCATCGCGCCCGAGCGGCAAATCACGAGGTCCGCGCTTGCATAGGCGCTCGTCATGTCGTCGATGAACGGCACGAGTTGCACGTCAGCGCCCGTTTGCAAACCGGCTGCCGCGTAGTTCTCGCGCAGCGCGTCGATATGTTTTGCGCCCGCCTGATGCACGATGCGCGGACGTTCGTTCGGGGCCAGCAGCTCGACCGCGCGCGGCACGACTTCATTGAGCGCCGCGGCACCGAGACTGCCGCCGACCACCAGCACATTCAACGGACCGTTGCGTTCTGCATAGCGTGCTTTGGGCGCAATCGCGCGCGCAAGTTCCGCACGAATCGGATTGCCGGTCCATTCGCCGTGCGGCAACGCATTCGGAAACGCAACGAGCACGCGTTTGGCGAGCTTCGCGAGCACCTTGTTTGCGAGACCCGCAATCGAATTCTGTTCGTGCAGCACGAGCGGACGTCCGCTGAACGCGGTCATCAGGCCGGCCGGAAACGTGATGTAGCCACCCATGCCGAGCACCACATCCGGCTTCACGCGACGCAGCACGCTCAAGCTTTGCGTGCATGCGCGCAGCAGATTCAGCGGCAGCATCAGCTTCGTTTTCAGGCCCTTGCCGCGCAGTCCGCCGAAGCGCACGTATTCCATCGGGATGCCGTGCTTCGGCACGAGCGTCGCTTCCATGCCCGCGGGATTGCCGAGCCATACGACCTTCCAGCCCCACGCCTGCATCAGGTGCGCGACCGCGAGCCCAGGGAACACGTGTCCCCCGGTGCCACCGGCCATCACCATCAGCGTGCGTTGCTGCGTGGAGGTCATACTTTCCCTCCTCGCATCAGCACACGATTTTCGTAATCCACCCGCAGCAGCACCGCGATGGCGATGCAGTTCTGCACGATGCCCGAGCCGCCGTAGCTGACGAGCGGCAACGTTAGACCTTTAGTCGGCAGCAGGCCGAGGTTCACGCCCATGTTGATGAACGTCTGCGCGCCGAACCAGATGCCGACGCCCTTCGCAACGAGGCCCGCGAACGTGCGGTCGAGTGCCAGCGCCTGGCGGCCGATCTCGAACGCGCGGCGCACGATCCAGTAGAACATCACGATCACGATGAGTACGCCGACAAAGCCGAGCTCCTCGCCGATAACAGCGAGGATGAAGTCGGTATGCGCTTCGGGCAGATAGTTGAGCTTCTCGACGCTGCCGCCGAGTCCCACGCCGAACCACTCGCCGCGGCCAAATGCGATCAGCGAGTGCGTCAGTTGATACGCCTTGCCCTGCGCATAACGGTCGTCCCACGGATCGAGGTACGCGAAAATCCGCTCGCGCCGCCACGGCGACGCCCACACCAGCAAACTGAACGTGCCGACCGCCGTGGCGACGAGGCCGCCGAACAGCTTGCCGTTCACGCCGCCGAGAAACAGCAGACCCATTGCGATCGCCGCGATCACCATGAACGCGCCCATGTCCGGCTCGAGCAGCAGCAATGCGCCGACGAAGCCGACCGCCATCGCCATCGGCAGAAAGCCTTTGGCGAAGCTGTGCATGTATTCCTGTTTGCGCACCGTGTAGTTCGCCGCGTAGATCGTCACCGCGAGCTTCATGATTTCGGACGGCTGCATATTCGTGATGCCGAGCGGAATCCAGCGGCGCGCGCCGTTCACGCCCTTGCCGACGTGCGGAATCAGCACGATGACCAGCGCGACGAGCGCGATCAGAAAGAGTTTCGGCGCGTACTTGTCCCACGTCGAAATCGGAATACGGAACGCTATGACGCCGACCACCGCGCCCATCGTCACGAAGATGATCTGACGCACAAGGAATGCGTAGTCGCGATACGACGCGTACTTCGGCGAATCGGGCATCGCGATCGACGCCGAATACACCATCACGACGCCGAGCCCGAGCAGCGCGACCACGACCCACAGCAGCGAATGATCGTAGTCGAGCATGCGCGAGCGCAGCGGCCGCACGCCATTGACGGCGCTCGCGAGACCGCTGCCGCCCGTGCGGCCACCGACGCGTGCTGCGTTGGCCGTGTCGCCGGCGCCTGCGCCTGTGCGCGAACCGAATCGTTCGGACCAGCTCATATCATCGTCCCCCGTTCGGCCGCGATTTCTTCCACCGTGCTGCGGAACACCGCGGCGCGATGCGCGTAACCCTTGAACATGTCGAAGCTCGCGCAAGCGGGCGACAACAGCACGGCGTCGCCAGGTTGTGCGAGTACGGCGGCGGCACGCGTCGCTTCTTCGAGCGTCGCGTGATCGGTCATCGCGATGCCGGTGTCTTCGAGTGCCGCGCGAATCTGCGGCGCGTCGCGGCCAATCAGCATCACCGCGCGGCACCAGCGCATGACCGGCGCGGCGAGCGGCTCGAAGTCCTGGCCCTTGCCGTCGCCGCCGGCGATCAGCACCGCGCGTTGCGCGAGGCCGTCGAGCGCGGCGACCGTCGCGCCGACATTGGTGCCCTTGCTGTCGTCCACGTAGTCGATGCCGTCGATCGACGCAATCAATTCCACGCGATGCGGCTCGCCGCGATACTCGCGCAAGCCGTGCAAGAGGCGCGCGGCGGGCAAGCCGATCGCGCGTGCGAGCGCATACGCGGCGAGCGCGTTGGCCGCGTTGTGCAGGCCGCGAATGCGCAGCGCGTCGGCGGGCATCAGGCGCTTGAGCGCAATATTCGGCGGCGTGACCGCTTCGTTCTTGCGGCGGCGCTTCGGCGTGATGTCTTCACTCGCGTCGAGATCGTGTGCTTCGACGAGCCAGATCATCGCGTTATCGCGCAGCAAACCGTAATCGCCGTCGTTCTTCGGTTCGGTTACGCCGAAGGTCACCACATCGACATCGCCCGGCTCCGAAGGCGCGAGCGCCATGACGCGTGCGTCGTCGCGATTGAGCACGCGCACAGTTTGTGTACCGAAGATGCGGCCCTTCGCGGCGGCATACGCATCGAGGCCGCCGTGCCAGTCGAGGTGATCCTGCGTGATGTTGAGGATCGCCGCCGCGTCCGGCTCGAACGTATGCGAAGTCTCCAACTGAAAGCTCGACAGTTCGAGCACCCACACGTCGGGCAGCGCGGTGTTGTCGATGGCTTCGCTCAGTTTGTCGAGCAGCGCCGGGCTGATGTTGCCCGCGACCGCGACCTTCTTGCCCGCGCGTTCGCACAGCAGCCCCGTGAGGCTCGTCGTCGTGGTCTTGCCGTTGGTGCCGGTGATCGCGACGACCTTCGGCGCATAACCGCTTTCGCCGAGCGTCTTCAGCGCTTGCGAGAAGAGTTCGAGTTCGCCCCACACAGGGATGCCTTGCTCGCGCGCCGCCGTGATCAGCGGCAACAAATCGGCGGCGAGCGGCGACAAACCGGGGCTGATCGCGACGAGTTCCACGCCTTCCAGCAGCACCGGCGAAAACGGGCCGCCGACAAACGCAGCGTCGACGCCGTGCGCTTCCAGCGCGGACAGGTTCGGCGGCACTTCGCGCGTATCGGCCACACGCAGCCGACAGCCGTGCCGCGCGCACCAGCGCGCCATCGCGAGACCGGATTCACCCAGTCCCAGCACGAGCACCATCGGCTTTTGCCGATCCCGAAACTTCTCGCCGAACATCGTCTGCTTCCCTTTAATACCTTCTGCTTAACGCAGCTTGAGCGTGGACAATCCGAACAGACACAACATCAATGTGATGATCCAGAAGCGCACGACCACCTGCGTTTCCTTCCAACCCGACAATTCGAAATGGTGATGCAGCGGCGCCATCTTGAAGAGACGCCGCCCTTCGCCGAAACGGCGTTTGGTGAACTTGAACCACGTCACCTGCAACATCACCGAAAGCGTTTCGGCGACGAAGATGCCGCCCATGATGAAGAGCACGATTTCCTGACGCACGATCACCGCCACCGTGCCGAGCGCGCCGCCGAGCGCGAGCGCGCCGACGTCGCCCATGAACATCTGCGCCGGGTGCGTGTTGAACCAGAGGAACGCGAGGCCGGCACCGCCCATCGCCGAACAGAAAATCAGCAGCTCGCCCGCGCCTGCAATGTGCGGAAACAGCAGGTATTTCGAGTAGACCGAGCTGCCCATCACGTAAGCGAACACGCCGAGCGACGCGCCGACCAGCACGACCGGCATGATCACGAGACCGTCGAGGCCGTCGGTGAGATTCACCGCGTTGCTCGCGCCGACGATCACCAGATATGTCAGCACGATGAAGCCCCACACGCCGAGCGGATAGCTGATCGACTTGACGAACGGCAGCATCAAATCGGCGCGCGCGGGCAAGCCCATCGACAAACCGCTGCGCACCCACGCCATGAACAGATCGAACACGCGCACATTGCTCGCTTCGGACACGCTGAACGCGAGATACACGGCGGCGAAGAGACCGATCACCGACTGCCAGAAATACTTTTCGCGCGACGACATGCCGCGCGGGTCCTTGTAGACGACCTTGCGATAGTCGTCGACCCAGCCGATCACGCCGAAGCCGAACGTGACCAGAATCACGATCCAGATAAAGCGGTTGGTCAGATCGGCCCACAACAGCGTTGCCACGGCGATGCCGAGCAGAATCAGCACGCCGCCCATCGTCGGCGTGCCGGATTTCACGAGATGCGTTTGCGGGCCGTCTTTACGGACAGCCTGGCCGACCTTCATCGCGGTCAGCTTGCGGATCACAGCCGGGCCGCAGACGAGCCCGATCAACAGCGCGGTGATGGTGGCCATCACCGCGCGGAAAGTCAGATAACTGAACACGCGCAAGAAGCTTGCGTCATTCTGCAGCCATTGCGCCAGCGCCAGTAGCATGCTTCGGTCCTTCTATTTCAGTGTGCAGCGGGCGCGCTGCCCGCTGCGTTGGGTTGTGGACTCGTTACGGCGTCCACCACGCGCTCCATTTGCATGAAGCGCGAGCCTTTCACGAGAAGCGTTGCAGCAGGACCGAAACCGGCCTGCTGCAATTGCGCGACCAGCGTGCCGACGTCGGCGACGTGATGCGCGCTTGCGCCATACGCGGTGCAGGCGTCGCGCGAGGCGTCGCCCATTGCGTACAGCGCGTCGATACCGCGTTCCTTCGCATAGGCGCCGATTTCGCGGTGAAATTCCGGCCCGTTGTCGCCGACTTCACCCATGTCGCCCATCACCAGCACACGCGGCGATGCGTGCGACGCGAGCACGTCGATCGCGGCGCGCATCGAATCGGGGTTGGCGTTGTAGGTGTCGTCGATCACGGTCGCGCCCGCGAGCGTGCCGAGCGCGGCGCGCTTGACCTGCAGGCGGCCTTTCACCGCGCCGAACGATTCGAGGCCGCGCTTGATGGCGTCGAGCGAAACGCCTGCGGCAAGCGCCGCCGAAGCCGCGGCCAATGCGTTGTGCGCGTTGTGGTTGCCGAGTACTTGCAGCGTGATATTTGTGTGGCCTTCGGGCGTTTCGATGCTGAGTACTTTGCCGTCGAACGTGCCCGTAACCGCCGCTTCCGTTGTGCGCGCGGCCGTGTTCAGCGCGAAGTCGACGATGCGGTTGCCCGTGGCCGCCACGCGCCAGATGCTTGCGTAGGCATCGTCGGCGGGGAAGACAGCGACGCCGTTCGGATCGAGCGCGTGAATCACGCTTGCATGCTCGAGCGCGACTGCTTCGACGGTCGCCATGAATTCCTGATGCTCGCGCTGCGCGTTGTTCACCACAGCGACGGTCGGCTCGGCGATTTTCGCGAGCAGCGACGTTTCGCCCGGATGATTCATGCCGAGTTCGACGACCGCCAAGCGATGCGCGGCATTCAGACGAAACAGCGTGAGCGGCAAGCCGATGTCGTTGTTGAAGTTGCCGGCGGTGGCAAGGCGCGCATCGACGCCGACGGCTGCGGCGAAAATTGACGCGATCATTTCCTTGACCGTGGTCTTGCCATTGCTGCCGGTCACGGCGACGAGCGGCATGCTGAACTTGCGACGCCAGCCGCGAGCCAGCGCGCCGAGTCCAACGCGCGTGTCGGCCACGCGCAAGGCGGGCACGCTCCAGCCGCCGGGCACGCGCGCGACGAGCGCGGCGCTCACGTTGCGCGCGGCGACGTCGGCGAGGAAGTCATGCGCGTCGAAGCGATCGCCCTTGATCGCGACGAACAGATCGCCGGGACCTGCGCTGCGGCTGTCGGTCGACACGCGTTCGAACGCAACGCTGTCGTCGCCGATAACCGTTGCGCCTGGAATCAGCGCGGCCGCTTCACGCAGCGTGAACATCGCATTGCCTTGCGCGCTCATTCGCCACCTCCGCGTGCCTGCGTGGCCCGCGCGGCGAGCGCGAGGCGGGCGTGGTCCTGGTCGGAGAAAGCGCGCTTTTTACCCATGATTTCCTGTGTTGCTTCGTGCCCTTTGCCAGCCAGCACGATGACGTCTTCGCGCGCGGCGCCGCGGATCGCCTGAAGGATCGCGCTCGCGCGGTCCTCAATGCGGCGTGCCTTCGACGCGTCTTTCATTCCCGCTGCGATCTGCTCGATGATGGATTGCGGATCTTCGCTGCGCGGGTTGTCGCTCGTGACCACCACGCCGTCCGCCATCTTTTCGGCGATGGCGCCCATCAGCGGACGCTTGGTTGCATCGCGATCGCCGCCGCAGCCGAACATGCAGATCAGTTCGCCGCCTCGCGCGGCCGCCATCGGGCGCAACGCTTCAAGTGTTTTTTCCAGCGCGTCGGGCGTGTGCGCGTAGTCGATCACGACGAGCGGTTCGTCGTTTTGCAAGCGGCCGCCGAGGCGCTGCATGCGGCCGTTCACCGATTCGAGCTTCGCGAGTTCGGCGAGCGCGGCATCGAAGGGAATCTCAGCGGCGAGCAACGCGCCGAGTACGCCGAGCAGATTGCTGACGTTGAATGCGCCGAGCGTTTGCACTTCGACTTCGGCATTGCCCCAGTCCGACGTGCTCAGGTGGAACGCGGTGCCGGTGGCCGTCGCGCGCACGTTCGATGCGAGCAGCGACGCGTCGGCTTGCGGCGCGCTTTGTTGTGCGGAATCGAGACCATACGCGATCGTGCGTGCGTGGCCTTGCGTGCTTGCCAGCAAACGGCGACCCGCCGCGTCGTCGCGATTGATCACGGCCGCACGCAGTTCCGGCCAGGCAAAGAGGCGCGCCTTCGCGGCCTCATACGCCTCGAACGTGTGGTGATAGTCCAGATGGTCTTGCGTGAGATTCGTGAACACGGCGATGTCGAACACCGTGCCGTTCACGCGCCCCTGGTGCAACGCGTGCGACGACACTTCCATTGCAACGGCCTTTGCGCCCGCGTCGCGCAACTGCGCGAGACTGCGCTGGAGTTGCGGCGCGTCGGGTGTCGTGAAGCCGGTGTGCACGAGTTGGCCGGGCAAGCCGGTGCCGAGCGTGCCGATGATCGCGCAACGTTTGCCAAGCGCGGTGAGCGCCGCCGAAATCCACTGGCTGCACGACGTCTTGCCGTTCGTTCCCGTGACGCCGACCGTGAGCATGCTGTCGCTCGGATCGTTGTACCAGGCGCTGGCAATCGAGCCCGCGAGCTCGTTCAACGCGGGCACCGCGAGCGTGGTGGACGCGTCGATCGCGCCGCTGAAACCTTCCGGCTGAACGAGCACAGCGGCAGCGCCGCGTTCAAGCGCGCCGTCGATGAACGCGCGGTTGTCCGCGCCATCCACGGCGTAGGCGAAAAACGCGTCGCCGGCTGTGAGCGAACGCGTGTCCGCGTGCAGATGCGCGCCTCGCTGCATGTGTGCTTGCAGCCAGTTCAACGCTTCGGCAATTTGCCGATGCGACGGATGATTGTTGCGCAGCGCGCTCATCGAACGACTCCCGCATGGGTCTTTGCATTCGCGGAAATCGTCATCTTCTTCGCGCTCGCGTTCGCCGAAATCTTCTTCGCCGCGGACGGCGCGGGAGTGGCCGAAGGCGCAGCGGATGCGGAGTCGTCGGACACAACCATCTGCTTGACCGGCATTTGTGGCGGCACGTTCAGCGAGCGCAGCGTATCGCCGACGATGCCCGAGAACACCGGACCCGACACCTGACCGCCGAAGTGACTGCCCGCAGTCGGTTCATCGACCGATACCGCGACGACGATGCGCGGATTCGGCATCGGCGCCATGCCGACGAACGACGCGCGGTACTTCGAGTGATCGTAGCCGTGAGGGCCGTGCTTATACGCCGTACCGCTCTTGCCGCCGACGCGATAGCCCGGCACCGCCGCATCCGGCGACGTGCCGCCCGGCGAGACGACGGTTTCGAGCATCGCGCGCACTTCGCGGGCGGTGGTCGGCGAAAAGATTTGCGGGCCGGTTGCCGGCTGGTCGCCAGGCGTGCGGAAAATCGACACGGGCATGATCTGGCCGTCGTGCGCGATGGCCGTGTACGCGCGGCCGAGCTGGAACAGCGACACCGACAGGCCGTAACCGTACGACATGGTCGCCTGCTCGATACGGCGCCAGCTCTTCCACGGACGCAGACGTCCCGCCGCCGCGCCCGGGAAACCGACCTTCGGCGCGAGGCCAAGACCGATGCTGGTGTACATGTTCCACATCTCTTCGGGCTTCAACTGCATCGCGATCTTCGTCGCGCCGATGTTGCTCGACTTCTGGATCACGCCGCCGACAGTCAGGACACCGAACGCGCTGTCGTCGGTAATCGGCGCACCGTCGAGCACGAAGCGGCCGCCGCCTGTATCAACCAGTGTAGTCGGCGTGACGCGGTGCAGGTCGAGCGCGAGCGACACCGTGAACGGCTTCATGATCGAGCCCGGCTCGAACGTGTCGGTCAGGATGCGGTTGCGCAACTGGTCGCCGGTCATGTGCGACCGGTCGTTCGGGTTGTAGGTCGGGTAATTGACGAGCGCGAGGACTTCGCCGCTCCGCACGTCGATCACCATCGCCGCGCCGGCCTTCGCCTTGAACTTTTCGACGGCCGCTTTCAGGTTCGTGTACGCGATGTACTGGATCTTGCTGTCGATCGAGAGATCCACGTCCTGGCCGTTGTGCGGCACGACCTGCTCGTCCACGTCCTCGATGATGTGGCCCATGCGGTCTTTAATCACGCGACGGCTGCCCGACATGCCCGCGAGCAGCTTCTGGTCGCCGAGTTCGACGCCTTCCTGGCCTTCGTCCTCGACGTTGGTGAAGCCGATCAGGTGAGCCGTGATCTCGCCTTCCGGATAGAAACGCTTGTACTCGTCGCGCGCGTAAATGCCGGGGATGTCGAGCGCCTTCACCTTCTCGGCAATATCCACCGGCACCTGGCGTTTGACGTACACGAAGTTCTTGTCTTCGGAGAGCTTCCTGCGCAATTCCTTATCGGTCATGCCGAGCAGTTTGCCGAGCGAGTTCAGCTTGTCCGCGCCGAGATCGTCCGGCACCGATTCCGGGATCGCCCAGATTGCGCGCACCGGCAGACTCGTGGCGAGCACGAGGCCATTGCGGTCGAGAATCTTGCCGCGCGTGGCCGGCAATTCGAGGCGGCGCTGATAGCGGATTTCGCCCTGCTTCTGATAGAACGCGTTGCCGGGTCCCTGAATCCAGAAGGCGCGCGCGGTCAGCGCAACAAACGCCATGAAGAGCAGGAACACGACGAGCTTCGAGCGCCACATGGGCAGGCGCACGGACAGGATCGGATTAGCCGAGAAAGCGACGCTCTTGCGGCTGGACGATTTTTTCATCGAACGCCTCCGCTGCGAGTCGCCGACGGCGCCGATGCCGGAGCCGAAGTCGGAATCGGCGCGTCTTCGGCCTTTGCGGCGCCGGGGTCGAGCGTCAGGTATTGCGTGCGCCCGGTGCTGACCGCCTGCATCTTCAGCGACGTGGTCGCGAACTGCTCGATGCGCGACGTCTTGGAGAGCGCGCTCTGCTGATATTGAAGCTGCGAATAGTCCTGCTGCAACTGGCGCTCCTGCGACTGCGCGCGCTGCAACTGGATAAAGATCTGGCGCTGCTGGTTCGTTGCGTTGACAACCGACAACGCACAGCCCATCACGATCATCAGCAGGAAGATATTGAGGCGATTCATGGTGCGATCCGCTCCGCCACACGCATCACGGCAGAACGGGCGCGCGGGTTCGCGGCGACTTCAGCGTCGCTCGCAAACACGCGGCCGATGATTTTGAGCTGAGGGCTCGGCAGGTCGACGGCACGAATCGGCAGACGACGATCGACCGCGGGCGCACTGGCGTGTGCCTGCATGAATCGCTTGACGATCCGGTCCTCGAGCGAATGAAAGCTGATGACCACCAGCCGTCCCCCTTGCTCCAGCAGCGACAACGCTGCTTCTAAAACGACTTGCAGCTCCGCAAGCTCTTGATTGATATGAATCCGTATAGCCTGAAAGGTGCGGGTTGCCGGGTCCTTGCCCTTCTCACGGGTTTTGACGACGTTAGCCACGATTTGGGCAAGCTCGCCCGTGCTGACGAGAGGCCCAAGACGGTCGGACTCTGCCCGGCGAGCAACAAGCGCCTTTGCAATCTGAAAAGCAAACCGTTCTTCCCCATAATCTCGTATCACCTCCGTCAGTTCCTGCACCGTGGCCCGCGCCAGCCAGTCAGCGGCAGACTCGCCGCGCGTCGGGTCCATCCGCATGTCGAGCGGGCCGTCGGCGCGGAAACTGAAACCCCGCTCCGGATCGTCGACTTGCGGCGACGACACGCCCAGATCCAGCAAAACGCCCGACACCCGTTCAATCCCGCGCTCCGCAATCGCGGTGCGCAGTGAAGCAAAACTCTCGTGCACGATGCCAAAGCGCGGATCGCCGATCTGCTGCGCCGTGGCGATGGCGAGCGGGTCTTTGTCGAACGCGATCAGACGCCCCGCTTGCCCCAGCTTCTCCAGCACCAGACGGCTGTGGCCGCCGCGCCCGAACGTGCCGTCGACATAGACGCCGTCCGCGCGCGTGACCAGCGCCGCTACCGCTTCTTCCAGCAGCACCGTGCGATGCTGCAATTCGTTTCTCATCGCAGATGCCATATATGTATGCCGCGATCAGAACGTGAAGTTCTTCAACGCTTCGGGCATGCCCTCGGCGATGGCCGCCTGTTCCTTCGCGGCGTAAATCTGTGCGTCCCACAGTTCGAAGTGGCGCCCCATGCCGAGCAGCGTCACTTCTTTTTCCAGCGAACCGGCCGCGCGCAATTCCGGCGACACGAGCACGCGGCCCGCGCCGTCCATATCGACGTCCATTGCATTGCCGAGAAAGATGCGCTTCCACCAGGCTGCGTTCATGGGCAGCTTGTCGACTTTGTCGCGGAAGATTTCCCACTCCGGGCGCGGAAAGAGCAACAGGCAGCCGTCCGGGTGCTTGGTGATCGTCACCCGGCCCTCTGCCTGTGTTTGCAGCGCATCCCGATAGCGGGACGGAATAGACATCCGCCCTTTCGCATCGAGCGTCAGCGCCGACGCCCCTTGGAACACTTCGCTCTCCCTCTTGGCCCGCGCCTTTGCGCCGGCTGCCCAATTCGTAAAAATCTACCCGAAACCACCCGTGAGATCACACAAAAATACACTTTCTCACACTGTCTCCCACTTTAGAGGAACGCTAAACACGGGTCAAGGGAGACAGGCCGTTTTCGAGCGAATTTTGTTTGTTAGAACAAGGACTTAGCGCGAGTCCTTCATGTCAGACGAAAAATGGAAAATCGTTATAAATGAAGGGACTACTGAGGCTTCTGAAGGTGATACGTGAAAAGTGCGGGCGAACAGCGCGGGGCGTAAGCGATCGTGAAGGGCGTCTGGAAGGTGTGCGGCGGGGTTTTCGGCGGCTACGCGGGGACGACGCGCGGGACGTCGTCCCACCTTGCGTGGTGAGACGGAAACTCGGCGGTTCTTATATGTAGTACGCGGTGCGGGTCATCACTTTCGACATCGCGCGCATCATGGCGCGCACGGGGAACGGCAACTCGATGCCGCCGGCGTCAATTGCGGCTTTTCCATGTCCGGCTTCGTCGACGCGCATCTGCTCGACAATCGCGCGCGATTCGCGATCGCCGACCGGCAGACGATCGAGGTGGCTATCCAGATGCTGTTCGACCTGCCGCTCGGTTTCGGCCATGAAGCCGAGGCTCACGCGGTCGCCCATGCGTCCGGCCGCGAGCCCGATGGCGAGCGCGCCTGCGTACCAAAGCGGATTCAGCAGACTCGGACGCGAGTCGAGCGCCTCGAGACGCTTCGCCGTCCATGCGAGGTGATCTTCTTCCTCGATTGCGGCGCGATCGAACACGCTTCTCAACGACGGCGAACTGGTCGCGAGCTTCTGTGCCTGGTAAAGCGCCTGCGCGCAGACTTCGCCGACATGGTTCACGCGCATCAGACCCGCGGAGTGCGCGCGCTCGGCCGGCGAGAGCTCGGGCGCCTCCGCCGAAGCCGCCGATTCTTGCGGAACTGGCAAAGGACGGCTCATGCGCGAAACGCCCGTCATTGAGCGTAAACCCCGATCAAATTCAGTAATCAACTCGTCCAGAAACATTCGGCACTCCGTGATTCGACAACTTGCTTCGCGTTCTTCATGGCCCGCGCCACAAGGCTTCGCGGGAAAAAACACGGCCTTCGCGCGGGGCTGATCCAGCCGCTGAAGGCATCAAGATTTCGATTTTAGATCATGTTGCGTAAACGAAACAGGAGCCGTCCGGGCAGCGTCCTTTTTCTTTGTGCCATGTAGCCCTTTTGTTACATTACGTGCAACTTCTCGCGAAGTTGGACAAGCAAGGCCTCAACGCTACATAAATATTCGCCTTGTAAAAAAGATTCGTAATCCTTGGAGATCATTCGATGAAAAAGTCGCTTCTCGCTCTCGCAGCACTGGGCGCATTCGCAGGCGTCGCACATGCTCAGAGCAGCGTGACCCTGTACGGTATCATTGACGAAGGCTTCAACATCAACACCAACTCGGGTGGCAAGCACCTGTACAACCTGTCCAGCGGCGTCATGCAAGGCTCGCGTTTCGGCCTGCGCGGCACGGAAGATCTGGGCGGCGGTCTGAAGGCAATCTTCGTGTTGGAAAACGGCTTTGACGTGAACAACGGCAAGCTGGGTCAAGGCGGCCTGATGTTCGGTCGTCAAGCTTACGTCGGTCTGTCGAGCCAGTTCGGCACGGTCACGCTGGGTCGTCAATACGACTCCGTCGTCGACTACGTCGGTCCGCTGGAAGCCGGCGACCAGTGGGGCGGCTACATCGCTGCTCACCCGGGCGACATCGACAACTTCAACAACGCATACCGTACGAACAACACGGTCAAGTACACGAGCGCGGATTACGGCGGCCTGAAGTTCGGCGGCACGTATAGCTTCGGCGGTGTTGCAGGCAACTTCTCGCAGAACCAGATCTGGTCGTTGGGCGCTGGCTATAACAACGGTCCGTTGGTCTTGGGCGTTGGTTATTTGAACGCGCGCACGCCGGCAGCTTCGGGTGGTCTGTTCAACAACGGCGGCACGGCAGCTACGCCGGCTGGCGCAGTGACGTCGCCGGTCTACGCTGGCTTCGCATCGGCTAACACGTACCAGGTTATCGGTGCAGGCGGTGCTTACACGTTCGGCGCAGCAACCCTCGGCTTGACGTACTCGAACATCCGTTTTGCAAACCTGGGCGCATCGTACGCATCGCCGTTCAAGGGCCAAACGGCTACGTTCAACAACGCGGAAGTCAACTTCAAGTACCAGTTGACCCCGGCGTTGCTGGTCGGCGCAGCGTATGACTACACGCGCGGTTCGGAAGTCAACGGCAACTCGCGCGCTCAGTACCACCAAGGCGCGCTGGGCGTGGACTACTTCCTGTCCAAGCGTACCGACGTCTACGTGATCGGTGTGTACCAGCACGCTACGGGCGAAACCGTGAATGCGGCAGGCGCCGTCGTCACGGCAACGGCTGGCATCAACGGCCTGTCGGGCTCGTCGAACCAGAACCAGCTCGCAGCTCGCGTCGGTATCCGCCACAAGTTCTAATAAGTCGTAAAAACGCAGTTTGCCTCAAAGGCGCCTTCGGGCGCCTTTTTTTATGGCCGTCCTAGGATGCGCGGAAACGAAAAAGCCCGGCTGACTTGTCGTGTCAGCCGGGCCTTCGCATGCTGCTGATGGCTACGCGTTACGACGCGTCAGCGTCCGCGATGTTGGGCTTCGCTTTGCGCTCACGCCCGCCCATCACGCAGTTCCCGACGCAAAATCTTGCCGACATTGCTCTTCGGCAGCTCGGTACGGAACTCGACGATCTTCGGCCGCTTGTAGCCGGTTAGCTGCTGTTTGCAGTAGGCGAATATGTCGGCGTCCGTCAGCGCGTCGTCTTTCTTGACGACAAACAACTTCACCGCCTCACCCGAGTGCTGGTCCGGCACACCGACCGCCGCGACTTCGAACACGCCGGGCAGCTTCGCGACCACGTCCTCGATCTCGTTCGGATACACGTTGAAGCCGGAAACCAGGATCATGTCCTTCTTGCGGTCCACGATCTTCACGAAACCCCGGTCGTTCATGAAGCCGACATCGCCCGATTTGAAGAAGCCGTCCGGCGTCATGACTTTCGCGGTTTCTTCCGGCCGGTTCCAATAGCCCGCCATCACTTGCGGGCCGCGGATGCAAATCTCGCCCGGTTGCCCGAGCGGCACTTCGTTGCCGTCGTCGTCGCGGATGGAGACTTCGGTCGACGGCAACGGCAGCCCGATCGTGCCGCTATATTCGGTCACCGTCACGGGATTGCAGGTGACGCACGGCGACGTCTCGGACAAACCGTAGCCCTCGATGATCGGCGTCTTTGTGTGCTCGAACCAGCGCTTTGCGACAGCTTCCTGGACGGCCATTCCGCCGCCGTTTGCCGCGATCAGTTTCGAAAAGTCGAGCTTGTCGAAGTCAGGACTGTTCAACAGCGCGTTGTACAACGTGTTGACCGCCGGGATGGTGGTAATTGCGTAACCCTGGAGCGCCTTGATCGTGCCGGGAATATCGCGCGGATTGGGGATCAGCACGCCGAGTCCGCCTGTGCGGATGGTCAGCAGACCGCACACCGTCAGCGCAAACACGTGGTACAGCGGCAAGGCCACAACCGTGATGAACTGCTCGATGTCCGTGCGGTTTGCGCGAACCGGATTGAGCCACACTTCGGACTGCAGCACGTTCGCAATCAGGTTCCTGTGCAGCAGCGTGGCGCCCTTGGCCACGCCGGTCGTGCCGCCGGTGTACTGAAGGAACGCGACATCGTCGGGGCCTTGCTGGACGGGCTTGAAAGTTTGGCGCTCGCCTTCGGCGATGGCCCCGTTGAATTTGACGTGACCGGGCAAACTCCAGGCGGGCACCATTTTCTTCACGCGGCGCACGACGAAGTTCACGACAGCGCCCTTCACGCCCATCAGATCGCCCATTGCGGCGACCACGACGTGCTTGACAGCGGTATTGCGTACGACGGCCTGCAACGTGACGGCGAAATTTTCGAGCAGGACGATTGCTTCCGCGCCGCTGTCTTTCAACTGATGCTCGAGCTCACGCGGCGTATAGAGCGGGTTGACGTTCACGACCACATAACCCGCCCGCAGAATCGCCGCAATCGCGACCGGATATTGCAGCACGTTCGGCATCATGATTGCGATGCGGGCACCGCGCGCAAGGCCTTTCGACTGAAACCACGCGGCCAGCTTGCGCGAAAGCGCGTCGAGTTCGCCGTAACTGATGCCCTTTCCCATGCAGACGAACGCCGGCTTGTTGCGGTGCTCGCGGAATGCTTCCTCGAGCAGTTCGGCGACGGACGAATAGCGGGTCGGGTCGATCTCTGCGGGAACGCCGGGCGGGTAGGATTTCAGCCAGATTTTATCCATGCAGCGTCTCCTTCTTTATTTTCGAATGGTCGTGCTAAAAACGCATCGTAGCATGGGCGTCCCTGCGCTATTCGCGAAAAACGGCTGCGTTAGACTGCTGCCTCGAACCTTCGGAAGCCTTGTTGGCGAGGCTTGCGCGATGTTGCAAGAGCGCGTCAGACGCGCTCCACTTCGACGAGGCAGTCGTAGAAAGTTGCGGATCCGCCGAGATCGGTAAGCGCCTGGCTCGTGACCTGATTGGCGTTGCGGCCGTCGGGCGCGAGCTTTTTCCACCAGATCGACAAGCCGACCACAAGGCCTTCGCGGGCACGGTCGGTGACGCGAGCGCGCGCCTGCATCGAGCCGCGGTCGTTGAAAATGCGCACGTAATCGCCGTCGGCGATGTGACGCGGCCCCGCGTCCGCCGGGTGGATGTCGAGATGCGGCTCGCCTTCCGTCGACCGTAGACTTTCGACGTTGACGAACGTGCTGTTCAGGAAGTTGCGCGCGGGCGGCGAAATCATCGCGAGCGGATAGCGGGCAGCCAATTCAGGCGCGAATTCCGCCGACTCATAGGGCGGCAGATAATCCGGAAGCGGGTCAAGACCCTGCTGCGCGAGCCGCTCGCTGTAGAACTCGCATTTGCCCGACGGTGTGTGAAAGCCGCCTTCGGCAAAAGGCGCGTCGGGCAGGTTCAGCTTTGCCCAACCGGTCTGCTTGAGCGCTTCCCAATTCACGCCTTCTAGCTTCTTGTCCTGCCAGCGGAATGCGTTTTGAGCAACGGCTTCGTCGCTTTCGAAGAGCGCCGGTTCATCCAGCGCCATGTGCCGCGCGAGGCCGCGAAAGATCTCCGTATTGGGACGCGCCGCGCCGACCGGCGGAATCGCCGGCAAGTTCGCCATGACGTGCGTGTGGCCGTACGACTTATGCACGTCGAGATGCTCGAGCTGCGTGGTGGCGGGCAGCAGAAGGTCGGCGTAATCGGCGGTGTCGGTCTGGAAGTGCTCCAGCACGATCGTGAAGAGGTCTTCTCGAGCGAAGCCGGCGGCGACGCGCTCCGAATCCGGCGCAACAGCAACCGGATTCGAGTTATACACGACGATCGCCTCGATTTTCGGACCGAACTCGGCGTCGCCTGGGTGCAGCAGCGCGTCGCCGATTGCGTTCATATTGATGACGCGGCTCGGGCTCGCCGGCCAGCCGGGCATCAGGTCCGGACGCTGCAGCGCATGCGAGTCCACCGGCGCCCAACCGGACGACGACAGCAAGGCGCCGCCCGCGCGCTCGCGCCACGCGCCGGTGAGCGATGGCAGGCACGCGATCGCGCGCACCGCGTTGCCGCCGCCGCGCACTCGCTGCAGACCATAGTTCAGGCGAATCGCCGCTTTCTTCGTGCTGCCGTAAAGTCGCGCGAGGTCGACGATAACCTGCTCGTCGATGCCGCAAATTTCAGCCACCCGCGACGGCGGATAGGTGAGCGCACGAGCCTTCAGTTCGGCGAAGCCCAACGTGTGCGCGGCGATGTAAGCGTGATCCAGCAGGTCTTCCGAGATCAAGACGTGCATCATGCCGAGCGCCAAGGCGGCGTCGGTGCCCGGTTTCAGCGCAATGTGCTGATGACACTTCTCCGCGGTGAGCGAGCGATACGGGTCAATTGCAATGAGGCGCGCGCCTCGGCGCTTGGCCTGCTGCGCGCGGGTCCAGAAATGCAGGTTCGACGCAATCGGGTTGGAGCCCCAGATGAGGATGACCTCGCTTTCCTCGAAAAACTCGGTGAGCATGCCGATGCTCGCGCCGTAGGTGTATTTCAAGCCAGCGGCGCCGGCTGCCGCGCAGATGGTGCGGTCCAGTTGCGACGCGCCCAGCTTGTGGAAGAACCGCTGCGCGATGCTGTCGCCCTGGACGAGGCCCATCGTGCCCGCGTAGCTATATGGAAGGATGGCTTGCGGCACGCGGCCGGCTATCTCCCGCAGGCGCTTTGCGGCCAGCTCCAACGCTTCTTCCCAGCCGATCGGCTCGAAACGGCCCTCGCCCTTGCGGCCGACGCGCCTCATGGGCGTCGTCAGGCGTTGCGGATGATGAACGCGCTCCGCATAGCGGCTGACTTTGGTACACAACGCGCCTTGGGTCGGAGCATGATCTGGATCGGCGACGACCTTGATTGCCCGATCGCCTTCGACTGTTACCCGCATCGCGCAGGTGTCGGGGCAGTCGTGCGGGCAAACTGCGCGAGCGAATTCGGTCGGAGCGTTCATTGGGTAACCATTCAGGAGACGGTAAGCAGGGCGCAACGCGGGATTTTATTACGTCCGCCGGCGGTTGCCTGCATGCTGCCGCCAAAAAGCCTTCGGCGTAGAATCGTTAGCACTGCGTCCGGGCGCATGTCGCCCGAGCGATTCCATGCAAGTTTAAGCGCAAGCACATCGGCACTCTATTATGAAACTGATCCCCGAAATTCAGGCTGCTCACGGAGAAATCCAGACTCTTCGACGA
Source organism: Paraburkholderia sp. RL17-368-BIF-A (assembly GCF_046054045.1). NCBI lineage: Bacteria > Pseudomonadati > Pseudomonadota > Betaproteobacteria > Burkholderiales > Burkholderiaceae > Paraburkholderia > Paraburkholderia sp. RL17-368-BIF-A. The sequence goes on along the minus strand of NZ_JARESN010000020.1, from coordinate 1,430 downwards.
ACGATCCACGCTCATCCCGAACTGCGTTACGAAGAAACAGCGACTTCGGAGCTGGTCGCGAAGACCCTTGAGTCATGGGGTATAGAAACGTATCGCGGATTGGGTAAGACAGGTGTTGTCGGCGTGCTCAAACGCGGCAATGGCAAGCGCTCGATCGGCCTGCGCGCCGACATGGATGCGTTGCCGATTCAGGAGCTGAACAACTTCGAACATCGGTCGAAAAACGATGGAAAAATGCATGCGTGCGGTCACGATGGACACACGGCGATGCTGCTCGGCGCAGCCCGGCATCTGGCGAAGCATGGCGACTTTGACGGCACCATCGTTTTCATTTTTCAGCCGGCCGAAGAAGGCGGCGCCGGCGCACAGGCCATGATCGACGACGGCCTTTTCGAAAAATTTCCTGTGGATGCAGTGTTCGGCATCCATAACTGGCCGGGCATGCCGGCGGGCCACTTCGGCGTAACCGAAGGGCCGATCATGGCGTCCAGCAACGAATTCCGCATTGAGATTAAAGGTGTTGGCTCGCACGCAGCGCTGCCGCACAACGGACGCGATCCGGTGTTTACCGCTGTGCAGATCGCTAATGGCTTGCAAAGCATCATCACGCGGAACAAGAAGCCGCTGGATACGGCTGTGCTTTCGATCACGCAAATTCATGCCGGCGATGCAGTCAACGTCGTCCCTAACGATGCGTGGATCGCGGGCACCGTACGGACTTTTACGACTGAAACGCTCGATCTGATCGAAGCGCGCATGCGCAAAATCGCTCAAAGCACGGCGGACGCTTACGATTGCACGGTCGACGTTCATTTCCACAGAAACTATCCGCCCACTATCAACAGCAGTGAGGAAGCGCGGTTTGCGGCCGCCGTCATGAAGGAAGTTGTCGGGGCAGAAAAGGTGGACGACTCGGTCGAACCTACGATGGGCGCGGAGGACTTCTCGTTCATGCTGCTGGCGAAGCCGGGATGTTATGCGTTTCTTGGCAACGGCGAAGGCGGCCACCGCGACGCCGGCCACGGTGCAGGCCCGTGCATGCTGCACAACGCGAGCTATGACTTCAACGATGAGTTGCTGCCGATCGGCTCGACGTATTGGGTGCGACTTGCGCAGCGGTTTCTGGCGGTAGAGAAGTAGGACGGAGGGTTGGGGGACGGGACGATGTGTTGTGTTGTCCGTCGGGTCCGGGAACGCGCGTATGGCTTGCCTGGCGCGCTGACCTGGCAGCTCGATCCGCTGATGGACGATCAGGAACTGGATTCGCGGCAGTCGACCGGCGCGGTGTACTGGGAAGGCGCGGCGCGGGTGAGCCGCTATGGCGCGGAGCTCGGGCGGGCGTATCTGGAACTGACCGGCTATGCGGGCGCTCTGCGCATGGGCGGGCCGTGACGGCGCGCCGCATTTTGCCGCCCTTTGTTCCGCGTTTA